>DASWSX010000097.1:0-1524 GCA_036402435.1 Telluria sp.
CGAAACCGGTTCGCGCGACGAGGTCGGCCAGCTGCTGATGGCGCTCAAGAGCATGAACGACAGCCTGCGCAAGACCGTCGTCGAGGTTCATACCGGCACCGACATGATCTCGACCGCATCGCAGGAGATCGCCGCGGGTAACATGGACCTGTCCTCGCGCACCGAGCAGCAGGCCAGCTCGCTGGAAGAGACTGCGTCGTCGATGGAAGAACTGACCGGTACCGTCAAGCAGAACGCCGACAACGCGCGCCAGGCCAATGCGCTGGCGGTGTCGGCATCCGAGGTTGCAGTCAAGGGCGGCATGGTGGTGTCCGAAGTGGTCGACACTATGGCGTCGATTAACGAATCGTCGCGCAAGATCGTCGACATCATCGGCGTCATCGACGGCATCGCGTTCCAGACCAACATCCTGGCGCTGAACGCGGCGGTCGAGGCGGCGCGCGCGGGCGAACAGGGACGCGGCTTTGCCGTCGTCGCTTCCGAAGTGCGCAACCTGGCCCAGCGCTCAGCGGCCGCGGCCAAAGAGATCAAGACCTTGATTAATGACTCGGTCCAGAAAGTGGACGCGGGCGGCCGGCTGGTCGACCAGGCCGGCACGACGATGCAGGAAATCGTGCAGTCGATCACGCGCGTGACCGACATCATGTCCGAGATCGCATCGGCCAGCATCGAGCAGACCGTCGGCATCGAGCAGATCAACATGGCGATCAGCCAGATGGACGAGGTCACCCAGCAGAATGCGGCGCTGGTTGAAGAAGCGGCGGCGGCAGCAGGCTCGCTGCAGGATCAGGCAGAAGCGCTGGCGAAGGCGGTCAGCGTGTTCAATGTCGGCGAGTCGCACGGCCGCCAGGCGGTGTCGAAGGCTTCGGTTGCGGCCAGGCCGGCAGTGGCGGCGCGCCCGGCACCGCGCGCGGCTGCCAATCAGCCCGCAAGCAAGCCGCGCAAACTAGCAGTCGCGAACGGTGCGGACTCGGACTGGGAACAGTTCTAAGGACGACGGCGGCTAGAAGCGCTCGTAGTCGTGCAGGTAGCGCCACTGGCCGGCCGGCAGTCCGGCCATCGGCAGGCGCCCGATGCGGATGCGCTTCATGCCGACCACTTTCAGGCCGACCATGCGGCACATGTGCTCAAGCTGCCCTGGCTTGACGCCTTTGGCGGCGAAACGCAGGCGCGTTTCGTTCTGCCAGCTCACCTTCATCGGCGCAATCGGCTTGCCATTGAACGGAAGGCCATGATTGAGCAGCGCCAGGCCGCCTTCGCTGATCGCGCCCGACACCTCGACGATATACTCGTTCTCGACCCGCATGCCCTCTTCCACCAGCTTGTGCGCCACGCGGAAGTCCTGCGTGTAGACCACAAGCCCGCTCGCCATCGTCTCGAGCGGCGACGCGATCGTCAGGTTGGCGGTGTGGCGCTTGAGGAAGCGCACCTGCTTGCCATGGTCCGCCGGCAGCAGCGTGTCGGCGCTTACCAGGTCCAGTGCAGGCGTGCCGTCGCTGCCGATGCCCGCGTTGTAGCCGGCCG
>DASWSX010000098.1:0-4291 GCA_036402435.1 Telluria sp.
ATTGGCGGTATCGGTCCAGGGCAGGCACAAGATCACGATCGACACCGAGCCGACATAAAACACCATGACCCGGAACAGCACGCTGCGGATGGCCTTGACCACATTCTCGCGCGGCTTTTCCGATTCGCCGGCCGCCACCGCGGCAATCTCGCTGCCGCCGAGCGAAAAGATCACCACCGTCACGCCGGCCAACACCGGCGCGATCCCGTTGGGCATGAATCCGCCGTGCGCCGTCAAGTTGGCAAGGCCGGGCGCCGGAACGCCACTCTGCAAGCCCAGCAAGATCGACACGCCCAGCACCATGCACAACAGGATGGAGGTGATTTTGGCGAACGAGAGCCAATACTCGGCTTCGCCGAACGAGCGCACCGAATAGACATTGCTGGAGATGACGGTCAGGAGCATCAGCAAGGCCCCGGCCCAGACCGGCAGGCCGGGCAGGAAGTCATGCAGGATCGCCCCCAGCAGGATGGCCTCGATGGTGATGGTGATCATCGACTTGAACCAATACAGCCAGCCCACCGCATAACCGGCCCATTCGCCGAGGTACTGGCTGGCAAAGGTGGAAAACGAGCCGCTGTCGATATTCTTTGCCGCCATTTCGCCGAGCATGAACATCACCAGGATGACGATGAAGCCGCCGATCAGGTAGGACAGGATCGCGGCCGGGCCGGCCGTGGCAATCAGGGCCCCTGAACCGACAAAGAGTCCGGCACCGATCACGCCGCCCAGGGCGATCATGGTGACATGGCGTTGCTTCAGGCTATGAACCAGCTCGTTCTTATGCATCATGCAGTGCCTCATTGGTCGGGATTTGTCTGGCGCGTGGCGGGACGCGCGCCGATGATAGCATTGCCGCCATCGCAAGCTATCTTATTGCCCCAGCAAGTGGTCTACTTCGGCTTGCGCATCGCGCAGCGCGGTTTCCGGGGCCACGCCGTCGTCCAGGGCACGGTCGATTGCCTTCTTCAGGATGTTGCGCACCCGGAGATTGTCGACCGACATCAGCTTGGGCTTGGCGTACTTGAGCTGCTGGCGCACGCGGATGAAGGGTTCTTCGCTGGCGTAGCGTTCCTTGAGTTCCGGTTCGGCGAATGCGGCATCGACGGTGGGGAAGAAGCCGGTGGCCGCGCTGATGCGCGCCTGCACCGAGGGCCGGTACAGGAACCTGGCCAGTTTCAGCGCCAAGGCTTGCTGGTCAGCGGGCAGGTTGGCCGAAATGTACAGGTTGCCGCCGCCGACCGCCACGCCATAGCTCTTCTTCTTCGGCAGCATATCGGCCATCCAGCCGAACTTCGCATTGGCACGCACCGACTCCATGCCGCCCGAAGAATAATAGGTGACCGGATAGTAGCCGGCGACAAAGCCGTTCAGTGTCGCCTTCCAATTGTTGGCGCGCCGCATCAGCTTGAGGTCTTTCAAGCGTTTCCAGTAGCGCAGCGCTTCCACCGATTCCGGCGTCACGAGCGTTACCTTGCTGCCGTCGTACAGGCTGCCGCCTGCCTGCCGCACCGCAGCCTCGAACAGATAGTCATACCAATCGCCGCCAAGGCTGAACGGCGCCTGGCGGGACTGTTTGTATAGCTTCAGCAGCAACGCTTCCATGTCTTGCCAGGTGGCGGGCAAGCGGGCCGCGTCGACGCCTACCGCCTGCAACTGATCGAGGTTATACAGCGCCACAGGCGTACTGCGCATGAAGGGCGGGCCGCAAAACTTTTTGTTGCTGCAATAGCTGTTGCCGAGGAATTCGCGCGACAGCGGTGCCAGGAACTCGTCCAAGTAGCCGCCGTGGGCTTGCAGCACGTCTTCGAACGGCACGATCAAGCCCAGCTTCTCCAATTCCAGGGTTTCCGACAGTTCGGCCACAAACAAGCCGGCATTGCGTCCGCGCGCATGCAATTCCCTGACCTGGGACACCACGTCGTCCCAACTCGACAAGGGTAGGAAGTCGATGCGGGGCCCGCCCTCGCCCCGCTCGAATTCCCGCACGAGGTTGAGATAAAGGCGCGACCCTTCCGAAGTGGCACCGGATGGGACGATAAATTTCAAAGGTTCCGCCCGCGACCATGCCGGGACGGCAAGGCATGCCAGCACAACCATGGCGGCAGTGGCCATGCCGTGCAAAGTACGGGTCCATTGCGGGGTCATCACTTAATGTATCACGCTGCGTTATCGCGCTGGCTTTAACCCAAATCAACAGGTACCATTGCCGTGCAGATATGGAAGCACAACGGGATCGCGGCCGGCAAGCGCCGGCGTCAGGCGTGCATTGAATTGCGCGGGTCCAGGGACGCTGCTTGGCGGAAGCAATTCCGGCCGGCACGCTTTGCTTCGTACATGGCCTGGTCGGCAGCCTTCACCAGTGTATCGGCCGACATGCCGGGTTCGAAATGGGCGACACCGATGCTGGTGCTGACCTGCAGCCGGATACCGGCAATCACGAACGGCGGGGCCATGGCCGCCACCAGCTTTTCCGCAATCACGGCAGCATCTTCCCGTTCGCCCAGCCCCTCCACCACCAGGACAAATTCATCGCCGCCCAGGCGGGCCATGAAATCGGCCTCACGCAGCACGGCACGGGTCCGGTTGGCAAACATGCGGATCACCTCGTCCCCGACGTCGTGGCCATGGCTATCGTTGATGTGCTTGAAGCGGTCGATATCGAAATACATTAGCGCCAGCCCGTCGCGCCGCTGGGCGCGCTTGACGGCTTCGGCCAAATGGTTGTCGAGGTAGCCGCGATTCGGCAAGCCGGTCAGCGCATCGTAATTGGCGCGCCGGAACAATTCCTGTTCCATGTACTTGCGCGCCGTGATGTCTTCCGTGACCGCCAGCACCCCGACCACCCTGCCCTGTTCATCCTTGAGCGGGATCTTGCTGGTTTCGATCCAGCAGGGCGTGCCGTCGCGCCGGTGGTCGGCTGCCTGCATTTTCAGGCGCGCGACGCCGGTCCCCATCACTTCCAGGTCGACCTGGCGGAAGTGGTCGGCCTGTGCGTGCCAGCGCAATTGGTGGTCGGTCTTGCCGGCCAACTGGTCAACGCTGTCCAGCCCGGCATCTTCCAGCAAGGACCGGTTGCCGCCGACAAAGACACTGTCCAGGTCTTTCCAGAACACGCTTTGCGGAATGTTGTCGATAATCAGCTGCAGCATCTGGCGCGATTCGTGCAGCGCCAGCTCGGCCTGCTTACGGTCGGTGATGTTTTCGGCAAAGCCCAGCACATGGGTCACCTGGCCGCCGGCATTCATGGGCATGAGTACGATCGACATGTCGAAAGTACGGCCAAGCGCGCCCGTGATCCGGATGGGATAGGCGACGGCATTGCCAGCCATGGCTTCCTCGAACCGGCTGGCGGCGCCGGCCCGGTCTTCTTCCGCGATAAAGCTGTCGATCGGCGCCCCGATCAGCGCTGCGCGCGACACGCCAAGTTCCTCCGCCAATTGCTGGTTGGCGTGCAGGATGCGCCCGTGCCGATCCAGCGCATAGGCGGCAAAGGGGTGGTTTTCGAAAAAGCCGGAGAACCGTTCGCTGACGTCGCGCGTCGCACGCCGGCGCAGCTGGTAGCGCGGCCAGGCCGCTGCGCCATAGCCGGCGATCGCGGTCAGCAGCAATCCGATGGCCAGCACCTGCGCGCCGGCATGGGCTGAGCGCGGTGCCAGCGCGGTATTATTGGCATAGAAAAAGATCAACCATTTGCGGTGGGCAAACTGCACTTCGGCCTGGTGGGCCAGCACATGCTCCGCGTCCTGCTGCAAGCTGTGCGGCACGCCGTCAGCATCGAACAGGACGTTGCCGGCAGCGGCCCGGTCCTCGAACACTTCCAGGTCGAACAGCCTGGCCAGGCGCCCATGGTCGAAGCCGAGGAACAGACGGTCGATGTACATGGCCGAAAAAGTGAAGCCTTTCAGGGTGCCAACGGAACGGCCGCCGTCCTGGCTTACGCCCCGCACCGGCGAAAACAGCATGACCACCTGGGCCTTGCCGGCGTGACGCAGGGCCGCGTGACGCCGGGTGGCCACCGGCTCGTCGCGCAAGTCCGCTTCACGCATCGCTTCCCAGCGGTCGGGAACGGCGGAGAAATCGACGCCGCGCAAGGCGTCCGCGCGGCGGGGATCGCTCGCATGCTGGCCGTACAACAAAGGGAAATAGACGTCGGCGCCGGGTCGCGGCCCGCTGACGCGGTAGCCGGGGAAAGCCCGGCCGGCGTCCGCTTCGAATCGCCGCAGCTGCGCCGCCGGCACCATGGGCAGGAAGCCGAAGGAACTGCTGCCTTCCAGGCGTTCGAACAGAT
>DASWSX010000099.1:0-28480 GCA_036402435.1 Telluria sp.
AAAAGCCCGCCAGATGGAAGAGGAAGGGCACAAGATCATCAAACTGAACATCGGCAACCTGGCCGTGTTCGGATTCGATCCTCCCGACGAGATCGTGCACGACATGATCCGCAACATGCACGGCGCGGCCGGCTACACCGACTCGAAGGGCATGTTCGCGCCGCGCAAGGCGGTTATGCACTACACCCAGGAAAAGAACATCTCGGGCGTGACGATCGAGGACATCTACCTCGGCAACGGCGCCTCGGAGCTGATCGTGATGGCCATGAACGGCCTGCTGAACAACGGCGACGAAGTGCTGGTGCCCGCGCCCGATTACCCGCTGTGGACCGCCGCCGTCAGCCTGTCGGGCGGCAATCCGGTGCATTACGTGTGCGACGAGCAGGCCGGCTGGATGCCCGACGTGGAAGACATGCGCCGCAAGATCACCGCTAACACCAAGGCGATCGTCGTCATCAACCCGAACAACCCGACCGGCGCGCTGTACCCGCGCGAAGTCCTGGAGGACATCATCGAGCTCGCGCGCCAGCACCAGCTGATCGTGCTGGCCGACGAAATCTACGACAAGACCTTGTACGACGGCGAAGAACACGTGTCGATGGCGTCGCTGGCCGACGACGTGCTGTTCATCACCCTGAACGGCCTGTCGAAAAACTACCGCGCGTGCGGCTACCGCGCCGGCTGGATGGTGGTGTCGGGCGAAAAGCGCCACGCCAAGGACTACATCGACGGCCTGAACATGCTCGCCTCGATGCGCCTGTGCGCCAATGCGCCGGGCCAGTTCGCGATCCAGACCGCGCTGGGCGGCTACCAGAGCATCGATGACCTGGTCGGGCCGGGCGGGCGCCTGCTCAAGCAGCGCGACCTCGCCCACAAACTGCTTACCGACATACCGGGCGTTACCTGCGTCAAGCCAAAAGCTGCGCTGTACATGTTCCCGCGCCTCGACCCCGTGATGTATCCGATTGCGGATGACCAGCAGTTCGCCTGCGAGCTGCTGTCCGAGGAAAAAGTGCTGATCGTCCAGGGGACCGGTTTCAACTGGATCGCGCCGGACCACTTCCGGCTGGTCTTTTTGCCCAACTCGGACGACCTTGCCGACGCCTGCGGGCGCATTGCGCGCTTCCTCGACGGCTACCGCCGCCGCCATGGGCGCGGCTGACCACCAATCTGATACGAAGAATATGAAACCCATTAAAGTAGGCCTGATCGGCCTTGGCGTCGTAGGCGCCGGCACCTACAACGTCCTGCACCGCAACGGCGAAGAGATCCGGCGCCGCGCCGGCCGCGCCATCGAGATTTCGATGGTCGCCGTGCGCAATCCGGCGCGCGCAGAAGGCGTGGTGCGCGAAGGCGTCGAAGTCGTCACGGACGCCAACCTGGTTGTGAACAGTCCGGACATCGACATCGTGGTCGAGCTGATCGGCGGCTGCGACACCGCGCGCGAACTGGTGCTCAAGGCGATCGCCAACGGCAAGCACGTGGTCACGGCCAACAAAGCGCTGCTGGCGCTGCACGGCAACGAGATCTTCGCCGCCGCGCAGGAGAAGGGCGTGATGGTCGCTTTCGAAGCGGCGGTTGCGGGCGGCATCCCGATCATCAAGGCGCTGCGCGAAGGGCTGACGGCGAACCGGATCGAGTCGGTGGCCGGCATCATCAACGGCACCACCAATTTCATTTTGTCCGAAATGCGCGACAAGGGCCTCGACTTCGAGACCGTGCTCAAACAGGCGCAGGCGCTGGGTTACGCCGAAGCCGATCCAACCTTCGACATCGAAGGCGTGGACGCGGCGCACAAGCTGACCATCATGGCGGCGATCGCGTTCGGCATTCCGATGCAGTTCGATAAAGCGTACGTGGAAGGCATCAGCAAGCTGCAGGCGGTCGACATCCGCTACGCCGAGCAGCTGGGCTACCGCATCAAGCTGCTGGGCATCACGCGGCGCGCGGTGGTTAATGGCGTGGAGGGAATTGAGCTGCGCGTGCATCCGACGCTGATTCCGGCCAAGCGCCTGATTGCCAATGTCGAAGGCGCGATGAACGCGGTGCTGGTGCAAGCCGACGCGGTTGGCGCATCGCTTTATTACGGCAAGGGTGCAGGCGCCGAGCCGACTGCATCGTCGGTGATTGCCGACCTGGTCGACATCACCCGTCTGGCGACGGCCGACCCGGGCAACCGCGTGCCGCACCTGGCGTTCCAGCCGAACCAGATGACGGATGTGGCGATTCTGCCGATGGACGAGATCACGACCAGCTACTACCTGCGGGTGTACGTGAAGAACCGCCTGGGCGTGATGGCCGACCTGACGCGCATCCTGGCCGACGCGCGCATCTCGATCGATGCGGTGCTGCAGAAGGAGCCAGCGGAGAACGCGACGCGCCTCGACATCGTCATGCTGACGCACCAGACGCAGGAAAAAAACATCCGCGCCGCGATCGCCAAGATCGAAGGGCTGGAAACGGTTGTCGGACAGGTCGTGAGGATTCGGCTGGAGTCGCTCAGCTAACCTGTCATCGTTGCTCAAAAATCGGGGTCAGACCACCATATTCCGGAATGTTTCCGAAAACGGTGGTCTGACCCCGATTTATATCCGGACCTATTTCAGGAGCAATCCTCCAAAATCGGGGACAACCGGGGTGCGCTGCCCCCAAGTTGGGAACATTGATGCATTTCAATGGTTGAACTCTACGGTGTCGCTTTTATGGCTTGGAAGTATTAATATCCGCTACCTGATTACTTCTCGGAACGAATGATGCCGCACGCAATTACACTCGTCGACACTTTAAAGCGCTTGCTCAAGAGCCGCGGCATCACGTACGCGGACCTTGCCGGGCGCATCGACATGTCGGAGGCGAGCGTCAAACGTATGTTTTCGCAGAAGAATTTCACCCTGCAGCGGCTCGACCAGATCCTCGACGCTTGCGGCATTGGGTTCGAGGAGCTCCACGCCGCTCAGCGCGGGCCGCAGCTGGTCGCCCAATTGACGCCGGCGCAGGAGCAGGAAATCATCGGCGATCCGCAGCTGCTTGTCGTTGCGGTGTCGGCGATGAACCACATGGGCTTCGACGATATCGTCCTGACCTACGCCCTGACCGAGGCGCAGGTAACCGCGTGCCTGCTCCGCCTCGACAAGATCGGCTTCCTCGAACTGCTTCCGAATAACCGCGTCAAGCTGCTGATCGCGCGCACCTTCAGCTGGATCGCCAACGGCCCGATCCAGTCCTACTTCCGCAGCGAGGCGGCCGCAGATTACCTCAACGCGCGCTTCGACGGCGATGGCGAGGTGCTCGGGCTGGTCAACGTGATGCTGTCGAGGCAGTCCAGCGCTGCGCTGATCGAACGCCTGAAGCAGGTGGCCGCAGACATCGCACAGCTGCACCAGAACGAGACCCGCGTACCGCTGGCGCAGAAGCAGGCGATGAGCTTCATGCTGGCGGCGCGCCCCTGGGTGCCGCATGTCTTCCAGGCGCTGCTGCGCAAACCCTTACCAAGCGAGCAACCGTGATGAAACAACAGAGCCAGTTCTCCCTGCTGACACAGCGCCGCTTCGGGCCGTTTTTCTGGACCCAGTTCTTCGGCGCGTTCAACGACAACGTGTTCAAGACAGCACTGCTGGTGGTGCTTACCTACGACGCGCTGAGCTGGACCGACATGAGCCCGGCCATGCTTAACAGCGTGATTCCCGGCCTGTTCATCCTGCCTTATGTGATCTTCTCCGCCACCGCCGGCCAGATCGCCGACAAGGTGGAGAAGGGCCGCCTGGCGCGCATCGTCAAGGTCCTCGAAATCGCGATCATGCTGGTGGCCGGCATCGGCTGGATGACGCACACGCTGTGGGTGCTGATCGCCGCCGTCGTCGGCATGGGCATTCATTCGACGCTGTTCGGCCCCGTCAAGTACGCGTACCTGCCGCAGCACCTGAAGCAGGAAGAACTCGTCGGCGGCAACGGCCTGGTGGAGATGGGGACCTTCGTCGGCATCCTGCTCGGGCAGGTGATCGGCGCGGCGATGGTGCAGGTGAAGCCGTTCGGGATCGAGCTGGTGGCCGGCGCGACGCTGCTGTTCGCCATCGTCGGACTGGCGGCGAGCTACCGCATCCCGCAGTCTCCCGCCCCGGCGCCGGAGCTGAAGATCAGCCGCAATCCATTCGCCGAATCGGTGCGCAACATCGCCTATTCGCGCCAGAATCGCACGGTGTTCCTGTCGATGCTTGGGAACTCGTGGTTCTGGTTTTACGGAGCCCTGGTGCTGTCGCAGTTCCCGGTATTCGCCAAGGATTACCTGCACGGCGATTACAGCGTGTTCGTGATGCTGCTGACCGTGTTCTCGGTCGGCGTCGGTGCCGGTTCACTGCTGTGCGAGCGCCTGTCGGGCCACAAGGTGGAGATTGGCCTGGTGCCATTTGGCTCGATCGGGCTGTCGCTGTTTGGCATCGACCTGTATTTTGCCAGTCTCGGGTTCAGCGGCACGGCCACGGTCGACATGGCAGGCCTGCTGGCGCAGCCTGGCGCGTTGCGCATCCTCGCCGACATCCTCATGCTCGGCGTGTTCGGCGGCTTTTACATCGTGCCGCTGTTCGCATTGATCCAGACCCGTTGCGACCCGCAGCACCTGTCGCGCACCATCGGCGGCATGAACATCCTGAACGCGTTGTTCATGGTGGCGGCGGCCGGCGTGGCGATGCTGATGCACAGCCAGGGCTTTACGATTCCCGAGATGTTCCTCGCCACCGCGCTGCTCAACGCGCTCGTTGCGATCTACATCTTCTCGCTGGTGCCGGAATTCCTGATGCGCTTCCTGGCATGGATGCTGATTCATACGATCCACCGCGTGAGCACCGTCGACGTCGACCGCATTCCCGACGAAGGGGCGGCGGTCCTGGTGTGCAACCATGTCAGCTATGTGGATGCGATCGTGATCGGCGCGGCCAGCCCGCGCCCGATCCGCTTCGTCATGGACCACCGCATCTTCAACACGCCGGTCCTCGGATGGATTTTCCGCACGGCGAAAGCGATCCCGATCGCATCGGCAAAGGAAGACCAATGGGTGATGGAGAAGGCTTACGTCGACATCGCCAAGGCGCTGCACGACGGCGAACTGGTTTGCATTTTCCCGGAGGGGAAGCTGACCTCGACCGGCGAGATCAACGAGTTTCGCGGCGGGATCGCCAAGATCGTCGCGCGCAGCCCGGTGCCGGTGATCCCGATGGCGCTGCGCGGCTTGTGGGGAAGCCTGCTGACGCGCGACCCCGGCAACCTGTTCGAACGCTCATTCACGCGCGGGCCGCGCTCGCGGCTTTCGCTGGCGGTCGGGCTGCCGGTAGCGCCCCAAGACGCCAGTCCGGATTATTTGTACGAGCAGGTGAGCGCCTTGCGCGGCAACTGGCGCTAACGGCGCCGGCGGTCAGTGGTTGCGCGCGAAGCGCTCGCTGGCCAGCTTTCGAATTTCGTCGAAGTTGACCGGTTTGATCAGGTGATGGTCGAAGCCGGCTTCGAACGTGCGCTGGCGCGCATCGCTCTGGCCCCAGCCGGTGAGGGCAATCATCAGGATGGACTGCGAGCCGGGCTGGCTTCGGATAAGGCGCGCGGCCTCGTAGCCGTCCATGGTGGGCATGCCGAGGTCCATGACGATCATGTCGGGACGCGATTGCTGCGCCGCGCTGACGGCCTCGAAGCCGTCGTACGCGGTGGCCACGCTGCAGTTCTCCATTTCGAACAGGGCCTGCAGCGAGTCCGCCGCGTCGCGGTTGTCGTCGACCACCAGTACCCGCGGGCGCTGGTCCGCCTCGCCAATCGGCTGGCGGCTTTCTTCGGCATGCTCGGCGCAGCCTTCCTTCACCACCGGAAGCGAGACGACGAACTCGCTGCCTTTGCCAATGCCTTCGCTCCTTGCCCAGACGCGGCCGCCGTGCATTTCAGCGAACTGGCGCGACAGCGACAGGCCGATGCCAAGTCCGCTGGCGATCTGGCCGGACGGCTGGCGGCTTTGTTCGAACATCTCGAAGATACGCTCGGCCGCAGACGGCTCCAGGCCGATGCCGGTATCCGTCACGTGGATCTCGAGGGTGCAATCGTCAACCAGGGCCTGTACCGTGATCGTGCCTTCCAAGGGCGTGAACTTGATCGCGTTCGACAGGATGTTGGCGATGATCTGCACAACGCGCGCGTAGTCCGCGTGCAGTACTACCTCCTCGGATGGCAGGCCGTAGTCGATCCGGATGCGTTTTGCGGCGGCGGCCGGCGAACACAGCTCCGAGACGTGGCCGATGATCGCGCCAAAGCTGACATTGGCACGCCGGAGCTCGATTTTTCCGCTGTTGATGCGCGCGACGTCGAGCAGGTCGTCGACCAGGCGGGTGAGATGGGTGACCTGCCGATCGACCACCTCGCTCACCTTGTTCACGTCCGGCTGGCCGGGGAACTGGTGCCTGAGCAAACCCATGGAGGTGCGGATCGGCGCCAGCGGGTTGCGCAGTTCGTGACCGAGGCTGGCGAGGAATTCATCCTTGCGGCGGTCCGTCTCGCGTACCTGGTACTGCTTGGCGCGCGCGCGCAGCACCGACTGCAATGATGTGATCAGGGTCAGCGTGCGCACCGGGCGTTCCAGCAGCGTGACGTTGCCGAGTGTCTGGATGGCCTGGCGCACATTCGGCGAGTCGGCGCCGCGGTGGGTCAGCAGTACGATCGGCAGGTCAGACCAGTTGGGCTGGCACCTGACGAATTCGCCGAGGGCACGCATGGCGCCGCACGGCAGCGCCTCCTCGACGGTCAGGACCGCGCCCACGCCAATGAGCAGCTCCTCGGCGAGTGCGTTCGCAGTGGCGACGACGAGGTTGTCGACGGCCGCCATGCCGAGGATTTTCGCCGCCAGCGCGGCATCCTGCCCGGTGGGCGCGAAGATAAGGACACGTTTTTCCATGGCTTAGCTGTCTTCTTCGCCGAACAGCAGGTGGCACTGTTCCTGGTCGAACGACGGCGCGCCAGTGAGCACGCCGTGGAAGTCGACCAGCACATCGCCAACGTGCAGGCCGTTGCTGTTCATGCTGAACAGCCGGATCGCGCGCTCGTGCGGTCCTACCCGTTTCTTGAAGACCGAGATCGCCTGGTGCACCTTGCCGCGCGCTTCGAAGTAGCGCAGCATGACGATGCTGTCGGCCACGTAGCTGGCGTCGACCGAGCCGGTACCCGGGCTGCCACGCGACGGATGGCCGCCGACGATGATGGTGGCGACGCCGTGCTGGCCGAGGTAGGTAAGCAGTTCGTGCAGGTGGGTGGCGAGGAAGCGTTCGTCCGGCATCGCCTTCAGGTAGCCGGTCAGGCTGTCGATGACGATGATGCGCGCGCCAGCGCGCTGGGCGTCGACCACCGCGTGCATGAATTCGCCCGGCGACAGTTCGGCCGGGTCGATCTGCTGGATGGTCAGCAGGCCTTGATCGATCGCTGACTGCAGGTCGATGCCCAGGCCTGCCGAACGGATCAACAGGTTTCCTTCAGCTTCCTCGAACAGGAACATCGCCGCCTTTTCGCCGCGCTGGGTAGCGGCGTGGACGTATTGGCTGCACAGCGACGATTTGCCGGTGCCGGGCGGGCCCGAGATCAAGGTGCTGGTGCCTTCATCGATGCCGCCGCCGGTCAGCGCATCGAGCGCCGGAATGCCGCTTGAAAGCTGGCGCCGCGCGGCCTGGGTACGGGTGTGGGCCGCCACCAGGCGTGGGTAGACAACCAGGCCGCCGGTGACGATCTTGTAGTCGTGCGAGCCGCCGCGGAAAGCGATGCCGCGGTATTTCACGACGCGTACGCGGCGCCGCTCGGTGCCGTACGACTGGTTGATCAGTTCAAGCGTGATGACGCCGTGCGCGACGCTTCGCACCTGCAGGTCGCCCGACAATGCGGTGCGGTCGTCGAGGAACAGCGTGGTGCAGCCTTTGCCGGCAAGGTACTGTTTCAGCGCCAGGACCTGGCGGCGGTAGCGCAGCGGGCTTTCGGCCAGCAGCTGCAGCTCCGACAGCGAATCGAGCACCACGCGAGTGGGCTTATGCTTTTCGATGGCTTCGAGGATGCGCTGGGTGGTCATGCCCATCTCGATTTCCGATGGATGGAAAATCGTGAATTGCTGGTCCGGATGGAGGATGTTTTCGCTCGGGATGATGTCTTCGACGTGAATGCCGGCCATCGACCAGCCATGCGAGTTCGCCACCGATTCGAGTTCGACCCGCGTTTCGGCCAGCGTGATGTAGATGACCGATTCGCCGCGGCGTGCGCCCTCCTGCAGGAACTGAAGGGCGAGCGTGGTCTTGCCGGTGCCGGGTTCCCCTTCGATGAGGAACAGGCGGTCGCTGGTGAGTCCTCCGCCGAGGATGGTATCAAGCCCTTCCACGCCGGTGGAGAGGAAGCGGGTGTTGTCGCTGTTTTGAATTTCCATAGAGATGCCGGCAATTTTGCCCGCCATAACGATTTGTAGTTATTATTATATAAATGACAAAATAGCGATGTTCGATACGGACTCAGGCGGGCGACAGCGGTTGGGTTTGCGTTTGCGCAAACATCGTGCCGGCAGTCGTGGCAGAGGACTTTTCGCCTCTGCAAAAGTCATAAATGCTCTGATATAATTCGCAACTCGTCGGGGCGTAGCGCAGCCTGGTAGCGTACTTGCATGGGGTGCAAGGGGTCGGAAGTTCGAATCTTCTCGCCCCGACCAATAGATTTGACTGATTCAGGCCAGCCACCGTGCTGGCCTTTTTTTTTCTTGCGCGCAGCGCGGATGCTTCCGGTGCAGCTAACCTCGCTACCTGGACGACTAGACCAGGGTCAGCCTGGCGCGCGGCTCCCAGTTGCGATTGAGCCAGGCCGCGCCACCGTGCATCGAGCGCCCAGCAGGCAAGCGCGCAGGCTGCGAACACGGCTACGCGGCGATATCTGGCGGATTTGCCGTATTGATGACCGAGCAGCCGGGTACGGTTAATCTGGGGCTAATGTTCGTTGCATACAGTCGAGCCAACTTGACGAACAGAGCGATTGCCCGTGACTTCTTCCCCAGCCTTGACCGCCCTCGAACCGGCCGCGCCAGCAATGCGTGCGCGCCGCCCCGCCGACTTCACGATCGAGCATTTTCCCATCGGCCAGGACGGGCGGGCTGAACTGGAAGCGTTTATCGCCGGCGCGTTCAAGGAGTCCTACGGCGCGGAGATCAGCCACTTCTGCGAAGTGCTGCTCGGCTGCCGCGACGAACGCGGCAACTGGATCGCCGCGCTGGGCTATACGCTCGCCGCACACGGGCCGGTGTTCCTCGAACAGTACCTGGACGAGCCGATCGAAGCGGCGCTGGGCGCGCGCATCGGGCACGCGGTGCCGCGGGCCGACATTGTCGAAGTGGGCAACCTCGCATCGACCCATCCCGGCGCGGCGCGCGCACTGATCGTCAGTGCCACCCGCGTCCTGCATGGGATGGGGTTGCGCTGGGTGGCTTTCACCGCGACCGTCAGCTTGCTCAATTCCTTCACCCGTCTCCGCCTGCAGCCGCAGGTGCTGGCGCAGGCCGATCCCGGCAGGCTGGCCGATGCCGGCAATTGCTGGGGCAGCTATTACGAAAATCAACCAAAGGTGATGTTTGGCGACATCCGCTACGGCTATGGACAACTTGTTTAACGCGTTCCCCCCAGGCTTTCCCGTGCTGACCGACGGCCAGCAGGCGCTCGACCTGGAGGCGCTGCGCGAGCGCATCGGCAGGGTGAGCCGGGCGCTGCAGGCCCGCGTCAATCCGCGCGGGCCGGTGGCGATCCTTGCCGATAACAGCCCCGAATGGCTGGCGGTGGACCTGGCGACGCAGGAGCTGCACCTGACGCTGGTGCCACTGCCGCTCTTTTTCACGCCCGCCCAGTGGTTGCACGTGCTGGCCCAGAGCGGCGCGACGTCCCTGTTCTGCGCGCACGCCGCCGAGGCGGCCGCGCTCGGTTTCGACACCGTCACCGCGTACGGCGGGACGCTGGCCCTGTGCGAGTCGGCCGCGCCGGCCTGCGCGGCCACGCTGGCGAACACCCAAAAGATCACTTTTACTTCCGGAACTACCTCGGTGCCGAAAGGGGTGTGCCTCAGCACTGGCCAGCAGTGGGAAGTGGCGCACGCCTTGCAGCGCGGTATCAGCGCGCTGGGCCTGGAACGCCACCTGTGCCTGTTGCCGTTTGCGGTCCTGCTGGAAAACATCGCCGGCGCGTACACCGCGCTCCTTAGCGGGGCAACCATCATCTGCCCGCCGCTGGCGCAAACCGGACTGAGCGGCGCCAGCGGCTTCGACCCGCTGGTGTGCCTGGCCGCGATCGAACGGTACCGGCCCCACAGCATCATCCTGCTGCCCCAGATGCTGCAGGCGCTGGTTGCCGTGACGGCACCCAACGATCCGCGCCTGGCCAGCCTGCGGTTCGTGGCAGTGGGCGGCGCCCGGACATCGGCGCACCTGATCCAGACCGCCAGGGCGCGCGGCATCCCGGTCTACGAAGGCTACGGCCTGTCCGAATGCAGTTCGGTGGTGGCGCTGAACCTGCCGGGGGCCGAACGCAGCGGGAGCGTGGGCAGGGTCCTGCCGCACCGCACGGTGCGGATCGGCGCCGATGGCGAGATCGAGGTGTGCGGCAACCTCGCGCACTACCTCGGCCAGGCGCCGTGCGCCGATGCATGGCTGGCCACCGGCGACCTCGGCCACGTCGACGCCGACGGCTTCCTGTACATCGACGGGCGCAAGAAGGATGTCCTGATCACCGGCTTCGGCCGCAATATCTCGCCCGAGTGGCCCGAAACGGCGCTGACCGGAACCGGGCTGGTGGCGCAGGCGGTGGTGGTGGGCGACGGCATGCCTTACCTGGGCGCGCTGATCGTCCCGGCGCGCGCCGGCATGACCGTGGCCGACATCGCCGGCGCCGTCGCACAGGCCAACCAGGACCTGCCGGACTACGCGCAGGTGCGGCGCTGGGCCGTGGCCGCGCCGTTCACGAGCGGCAACGGCCAGGCCACCGCGAACGGGCGGCCGCGGCGCCAGATGATTCACCAGCACTATGCCCAACAGATCGCATCCCTTTACGACACCACGGAGGACATCGCATGACATTTTTCAGTTCCCTCAAGGCCGGATCCGAAACGGAACGCCAGCAATTGTTTGCCGTCCCGATCATCCAGGACGCCCTGCGCGGCCAGGTCGCCACGTCCCAGTACGTCGCCTTCCTGACCCAGGCCTACCACCACGTGAAGCACACGGTGCCGCTGCTGATGGCCTGCGGCAGCCGCCTGGACAGCGAGCATGAGTGGCTGCGCGAAGCCATCGCCGAATACATCGCCGAAGAGGTCGGCCATCAGGAATGGATCTTGTCCGATATCGCGGCATGCGGCGCCGATGCGGAAGCGGTGCGCCGCTCGCGCCCCCATCCGAGCACCGAGCTGATGGTGGCCTACGCCTACCACCAGGTCGACCGCGGCAACCCGGTCGGGTTCTTCGGCATGGTGCATGTGCTGGAAGGCACCAGCACCGCACTGGCCACCCATGCGGCCGACACGCTGCGCGATGCGCTGGGCTTGCCGCCGCAGGCATTTACCTACCTCAGTTCGCACGGCTCCCTCGACCTGGAGCACGTCGCGTTTTTCGAGACCCTGGTCAACCGCCTGACCCGGCCCGAGGATCAGCATGCGGTGCTGCATGTGGCGCGCATCATGTACGGCTTGTACGGCGACGTGTTCCGCAGCCTGCCACAGGGCGGCGCCGTGTTTGCCGGGGCCGCGGCACATGGGTAAGCGCAGCGGCATGCGTTACCGCGCCGTGCTCACCGGCGCCGGCGGCGGCATTGGCGCTGCCATCGCGCGGCGGCTGGCGCCGATGGCCGACTCGCTGATCCTGGTGGGGCGCCGCTCGGCGCCGCTGCAGCTTCTGCGCGCCGAGCTGCCGGGGCAGGTGCAACTGGTCTGCGGCGACCTGGCCGACGCCGACACGCTGCGCGCGGTCGAGGCAGCTGCGCGCCACGCCGGCGGGCTGAACCTGCTCATCAATAACGCCGGGGTGTGCGACTTCCACAGCTTCGAAACCCAGTCGCCGGAGGCCATCCGCGCCATGCTCGACACCAATTTGCTGGCGCCGATGCTGCTGACCCGGCAGTTGCTGCCGCTGTTGCGCACGGCGCCGGCGGCGCAAATCGTCAATATCGGCTCGATCTTCGGCCTGCTCGGCTTTCCGGGTTTTGCGGCCTACGGCGCCAGTAAGGCGGGGCTCAAGGGATTTTCCCAGTCGCTGCGCCGCGAGTTGTCGGATACCGCGATCGCGGTGCGCCACTTTGCCCCGCGCGCCACCAGCACCGGGATTAACAGCGCGGCCGTCAACGCCATGAACGATGAGCTCAACACCGGACAGGACACGCCGGAGGAGGTGGCCGCGGCATTCGTCGCCTTCCTCGCCGGCGACGCCTGGCAGCGTACGCTCGGCGGCAAGGAAAGCTTCTTCGTGCTGCTCAACAAACTGCTCCCTGCCTTGCCCGACGGCGCCATTCGCAAACAACTGCAGGTGATCCGCAAACACCTGCCCAAATAATTCATCACTTCGAAAGGTTCAACATGAAAAACGTTATTCGCTATGCCATGGCCCTGCTGGCGGCCGTGCTGCTTCCCCTGTCCGCCGTCCATGCCGGCGTGCCGGAAGAAGTGGCGCGCCTGCAACTGAGCTGGGAACAGGTGCGCTACCAGACACCGAAACCGGCCCAGGAGCAGCAGTTCGAACGGCTGCTGGCCGATGCGCAGAAAACCGCGGCCCAGTATCCCGGCAGTGCAGAGCTGTTGATCTGGTATGGCATCATCGAGTCGACCTACGCCGGCAGCAAGGGTGGACTGGGCGCACTGGCCAATGCCAAGCACGCCAGGAAATCGCTGGAACAGGCGCTGGCGATCGATCCGCAGGCGCTGGCCGGGTCCGCCTACACCAGCCTTGGTTCGCTGTATTATCAGGTGCCCGGCTGGCCGATCGGTTTCGGCGACAACAAGAAAGCGCTCGAGTTGCTGCAGAAGGGCCTGGCGATCAACCCGGACGGCATCGATCCGAATTTCTTCTATGGCGATTACCTGTACCGCAAGGGCGAGTATGACGAGGCAGCGCGGGCGCTCCGCAAGGCCCTGCAGGCGCCGGCGCGGCCGTCGCGCAAACTGGCCGACGAGGGACGCCGCGGCGAAATCGCACAGTTGCTGGACAAGATAGCGGCAAAGCGTAAATAATCGTCGCAACGAAGAAGGGGCGCCATTTGAGAATATTGCTCGTAGAAGACGACCCGCTGCTGGCCAGCGGCTTGCTGGAGGCGCTCCAGCGCGCCGGCTACACCGTCGAGCTGGTCGGCGACGGGCGCGCCGCGGTGGCGGCCCTGGCGCACAATACATTCGAGCTGATGGTGCTCGATCTCGGCTTGCCCCTGCTCGATGGCACCGACGTGCTCAAGTCGCTGCGGGCGATGGGCAAGCCGCTGCCGGTGCTGATCCTGTCGGCGCGCGATGCGACACGCGACCGTATCCTCGGGCTCGACCTTGGCGCCGACGACTACCTGGTCAAGCCGTTCGAGCTGGAGGAACTGCTGGCGCGGCTGCGCGTGCTGGCGCGCCGCCGCCAGGGGCGCCAGGTGAACCAGGTGGTGCTGGGCGAACTGGCACTGACGCCCGAGAGCCTGAGCGCGAGCTGGCACGGCCAGCCTGTGCAGTTGCAGCGGCTGGAGTTCTTGTTGCTCCTGCAATTGGCCGAGAATCCGCAGCGAGTCTTCAACCGGGCCCAGCTTGAAGAATCGCTGTACGGATGGGGGGAGGGGGTGGAAAGCAACTCCATCGACGTGCATGTTCACCACCTGCGCAAGAAAATGGCGCCGGGCATCATCAAGACCATTCGCGGAGTCGGCTACCGTATCGGCGACCTGGCGCCATGAGCACCCGTCTGTATTCCGGCCGGCGGCGGCTGGTGCTGGCCACCTTGTTGTGCATGCTGGCCATTTTCGCCGGCATCGGCCTGGGCGCGCACAGCGTTGCGCGCCATGAGTCGGACGAACTGTTCAGTGCGCGGCTGGCTACCTCGGCGCGCGTGCTGGAATCGCTCGTTGCGCACCAGCTTGCCTCGGCCACGATTTCCGCGCCGCTGGTCATTGCGCTGCCCGCGGAACTGGAGACCGGCACCAGCGACGAACCCGAGGTCTACGGCCACCGTTACGAGACCAAGATCGCGTTCCAGGTCTGGCGCGACGATGGCGTGCTGCTGGCCAAATCCGATTCGGCACCGGATGTCGGGCTGGCCTCGCTCAAGGCGGGCTTTTCCGAACACACGATCGGGGGCGTGCCGTGGCAGGTATTCGGCCTGCGCTCGGGCAATGTCTGGGTCTTGACGGCGGAAAAAGATGAAGTTCGCCAGGAAATGTCGCATGACGTCGGCATGTCGATCATCACGCCGCTGGCCGCCGGCGGACTGCTGATGCTGGTGGTGATGAATTTCATCCTGGCGCGCAACATGCGGCCGCTGTCGCTGCTGGCCGAACGGATCGCAGCGCGCAAGCCGGAGTCGCTGGAAATGATCGAGCTGCCGGAAACCCCGTTGGAGCTGGCCCCGATCATCACCGAGCTTAATCATTTGCTCGAGCGCATGCGCGCCACGTTCGAGCGCGAGCAGCGCTTCCTGAACGCGGCGGCGCACGAGATCCGCACGCCAATTGCTGCTGTACAGCTGCACCTGGAGAATGCGCTGGCGGGCGGAGATGAACAGCAACGCCGCAGCTCGCTGGAGTCGGCGATGGCGGGCGCGCGCCGCACCAGCAAGCTGGCCGAACAGCTGCTGGCGCTGGGGCGCATCACGGCCGGGGGAGATGCGGTCCAGAAGCAACGCGTGTCGATGAGGGAACTCTGCTGCGACGTGATCGCGACGATGGAGCCCTTGCTCGGCCGGCGCGGGCAGGCCATCGGACTTGACGCGCCCGTGGATTGCCTGGTGTGGGGAGAACCGGCGCAGCTGCAGCGCATGTTGCAGAACCTGATCGACAATGCGTCGGTGCATGGCGACGAGCATGGCGAGATCCAGGTGACGCTCGACGCCGGGCCCGGCGTGGCGCTATTGGGGGTATGCAATGATGGTGCTGTGATTCCCGACAGCGAGCGGGCCCACCTGTTCACGCCGTACTACCGCCTGCCGGGCGCGCGTGCCGGCGGCCATGGGCTGGGACTGGCAATCGTCAAGGAAATCGTCAACCAGCATCATGGGCAGATCCTGATCCAGGCCCGCTCCGAGGGGCAGGGGACCTGTGTGCTGGTAAGCTTGCCGCTGGCATAAGCCGGCGCTTTCGGTGCAATGGCTGCTACGTTAGCGTGCAGGGCGACTCACGATCGCGCGCAAGGCCGTCCGGGCGCTTCGCGCGAGCAGCGCGCATGCGGCGTCCACGACCCGAACCGGTGCAATTCCTTTCAGACAGTCGTTGTGACCTTGCGGGCAAATGCTTTTCTGGCAAAAACGGCAGGGCACATCGTGGAACAGCACCCGGCACTCTACCTGCCACGGCGTGTGCTGCGGATTGGTCAGGGCGTACAGGTCGACCAGGGGTGTCCCGACCGCCGCCGCAAGGTGGGCAGGTCCGGTGTTGTTGCAGATGACCAGGCTGGCCATCTTGATCGCGGCCCCCAGTTCGCCAAGATCCAGCAGCCCGGCGAGCGACACCGCGCCGCCGCCACTGCCTTTCATGATCGTGTCGATCAGCGGCTGCTCCGAGGCGTCGCCACTGAGCACCATCGGCAGGCCGGTGCGTGAGGCCAGGTCCCGAATGACCGCTGTCCATTGCTCGGGCGGATAGCGGCGCGACGGGGCGCTGGCGCCGGGATGCAGCAAAATCCATTGACGCCCGGCGTTGATGCCCATTGTCGCGAGCTTGCCAGCCACTGATTCAAGGTCGGCCTCGCGCACTGCAAAGGACAGTCCCGCGCTTGACGCGTTGCAGCCCACCGTCGCCACCAGGTCGAGTTGGCGCCTCACCTCGTGCTTCACCATCGCGTCCGGTTCAGGATCTGGCACCCAGTCCGACAGCATCTGGTACGGATTCTCGCGGCAGTGCGCGAGCCGCAAGGGGATGCCGGCCAGGTAGCACATCAGCGCGGCCGGCAGCGCGCTCTGGCTGTACGAGGTGAAAATGGCGACCGCGTCGAAACGGCGCGACGCCAGGCTGTCGATGAACGCCATGTCGACTGCACCCAGGTGCGCGGCGCTGCTTTTCATCCACGGTGCCGGGTAGGCCAGTACGGCGTCGATTTCCGGAATGAATGGGGCGGCGGCCGCGCCGCTTGCGGAGCTGAGCAGGGTGACGCAGCGGCCGGGGCGCGACTGTTTGATGGCCCGGATCGCAGGAGTGCACATCAGCACGTCGCCGAGGGAATCGAGCCGCACGCACAGCACGCTGCGCGCTTCGCTCCAGCGCGCACTGGTCATCGCGGCACCTTGTCTTGTTCGGCGATCAGCAGGGCGGCGGCATACAGGTCCGGGGCCATGCGTGTCGGAATGCGCTTTGGCCCGAGCTGCCATTCCGTTTCGTTGCCGTTGTCGATCAGGAGCGTGCGGCAGCCGGCGCGGTTGCCGGCTTCCACGTCATGCAGGATGTCGCCGATCATCCATGAAGCGCGCAGGTCGATCCCATGCTCGTGCGCGGCTTGCAGCAGCATGCCCGGCTTCGGCTTGCGGCAGTTGCAGTCCCGCGCGTATGGCATGACGGAACCTTCAGGGTGGTGGGGGCAGTAATAGAAACCGTCGAGCGTGAGCCGTTCGCGCGAGAGCATCTCGCTGAGCCGCCGGCCCGCGCCCTGGACATCTTCTTCGCTAAGATAGCCGTGCGCTACGCCGTGCTGGTTGGTGGCGACGAACAGGCGGTAATCCAGCCGGACAAGCAATCGCAGCCCCGCCCCGACGCCGGGGCACAGCGTGATGCGGCGCTGCTCGGCGTTGTAGGGAAGGTCGTCGACCAGCGTGCCATCCTTGTCCAGGAAAATTGCTTTCATGATCTACGGCCACGAGCTTTCGCGCATTGGCAGGACGGTGATTTCGGCGATCACGGTTTCGGGCGGGAGCATCAGCACGGACTTGATCGCTTGCGCAACGTTGGCCGGATCTTGCAAGGTGTCGATATCGATGTCCGGGAAGCGGTCGAGCAGGAACGGCGTGCGCATGCCGCCGGCGATGACGGCCGTCACCTTGATAGCGTGCGGCCGCAGTTCGGCGTGCATCGCGTGCGACAGACCCAGAAGCCCCCATTTGCTGGCGTGGTAGGCGCTGGCGTTCGGCCATGCCCGCTTGGCCGCGGTCGAGGCGACGTTGATGATATGGCCGCGCCCGGCCTTTCGCATGTAGGCCGCGGCGTGCTTGGCCAGCATGAAAGGGCCGCTCAGGTTGGTGTTGATGACCCGTTGCCAGTCGGTGTGCGACATGTCTTCCATGGGAAGGGTGACGTCGGTACCGGCATTGTTGACCAGCACGTCAATGCGGCCGAACTCGCCGACAACGGCATCGACCGCATGCCGGCAACTTTCCGGGTCGCCGACGTCGAAGCCGATCGAATGGGCGCGCACGCCCAGGTCGCGCAGCGCTTCGGCGCCCTGTTCGGCCAGGTGAGCGCGGATATCGCCGATGACGATGTTGGCCCCGGCCTGCGCCAGCGTGTGCGCGAGCGCCGCGCCCAGCCCGCTTGCCCCGCCGGTGATGAATACCGTCTTGCCGCCAAGCGAACTGGTGTCTTCTTTGTGCATGAAGTGCTCCTCAAAGTTCTGAATAAACCGGGTCCGGCTGGACGAACGCACCGCCCACGACAGTGGCGTAGATGGCTGCCGCCTTGTGCGCAACGGTGCGCCAGGTAAAGTGCTGGTAAGCGCGGCGCAGCCCCTCGTCGCCCATGCTTTGCGCCAGTTCCCGGTTGTGGTGCAGCACGGCGAGCCGCTCGGCCAGCGCCTGCGGGTCGCGCGACGGCACCAGGAAGCCGGTTTCGCCATCGACCACCGTGCTCTTGATGCCGCCCACCTCCGCGCCAATGACCGGCCGGGCGCACGCCATCGCCTCCACCGGCGTGATGCCGAAGGGTTCGTACCAGGGCGTGGTGACGAACACGTCGGCGGCGCTGTAGTAGTAACGGAGTTCGGAACGATCCTTGCGGCCGGTGAAACTGACGTGGCCGCCGATGCCCAGCCCGAAAGCCACCGCGCGAAGGCGCGTGAGCTCAGGCGATTCGCGTCCGTTGCGACGCGGCTCTTCGCCGCCCACCACGAGCAGCTGGGCGCTGACGCCAGTGCGATCACGCAGCAGCGCGATGCTCTGGATAACGGTATCGACGCCCTTGCGCGGCACCATGCGGCCCAGTTGCAGCACGATAAATCTCTCCTGCGGCAGCGCCAGGCGGGCGCGCGCCAGGCGCTTGGGAACGGGCCACAGTTCCTGTGGATCGAAGCCGCACGGGGCAACCTCGATGCGTTCACTCGGCGCGCCGTAATGCCGCTCCATGTCGAGTTTGTCCTGCGGGCATTCGGCGATGACGCAGTCGGCGCTACGCATCAGGTCGTACTCGATCTGCAGTCGCGCGGCCGGGAAGGTATCGGCGGCGCCTTGTGCGATCCGCCTTACCTTCCCAAGGGCGTGGAATGTGATGACGAAGGGGATGCCGAGCGACTCCTTGAGATGCTGGGCAACTATGCCCGACATGAAGAAATTGGCGTGGACGATGTCGTAGAGCTGTGGCTGGCGCCGCGCGAAACGGGCAACGAAGCGCGAGAACGTTTCCATGTACGGCAGCATCTGCTCCTTCGGCACGTAGTGCGCCGGGCCCGCGGGCACGTGGATGACGCGGATGTTGTCACCCCACGCCACCACCTGCTTCTGGCCGAAGGCGTCGCGCCGCGTAAAAATATCGACCAGGTAGCCGGCCAGCGCCAGTTCGCGCGCCAGGCTGGCGACGTAGACGTTCTGGCCGCCGCAGTCGATGCTGCCCGGCGCTGCGAGGGGCGACGCGTGCTCGCTGATGATCGCGACGTGCCTGACACCCGGGGCGTGGGGACGCACCGCCATGTCTGTTTGTTCCAGTGGCATGGGGGCTCCTCGGTCAGGTGTGGCTCGGGTTGGTACTGGCCGGCGCTGTGCCGGTAACCTGGCGGAAGGCGGCGTTCCAGTCGGCGGCAAAGCGGTCGATGCCGAAACGTTCGCGCGCGCGCCGTTGCGCATTGGCGCCCAGGTGGCGCGCCAGTGCCGGATTGCGCACGAGTTCTTGCATGTACATGTGCAGGGCGTCAGCGTTGGTGTCGATGAAGCCGTTCTCGCCGTTTTCAATGACGGTGACCATTTCGGTGGTTGCGAGGGCGACCACGGGCAGGCCGGCCATCATCGATTCGATGGCGGCGAGGCCCAGGCTGGTATAGCGGATCGGGTAGAACAGGAAGCGGTAACGCGCCGCAAACGCGGGCAGGTCCGGGTGCGCTATTTCACCGATGCCGCCCATCGACACGGAATCCATGCCGATCAGGTCAAGCGGTACCGCCTCGCGGGCACGGAGATAGATGTCGGCGCCAAGGCGGCGCCCCCGTGTGCGCAGGTGGTTGATGATGGATAGTCCCCGTGCCAGTTCGCCGTTATAGCTTGCGCCGTGCGGAATGCGCACGCCGTGCTCGATGACGGTGGTGGGCGTACGTCCGCTGTCCCACATCAGGTTGTTGAAGTGGGTGACGTGGACGAGCAGCACGGCGGGATCGTCCACCGGGTGGACGGCGTCGGTGGGGTGGTCGCGTGGCGGGTCGTGCTCGATGTAGATGCGCGGCAGCGCGCGTTGCGATGCGCTCAGCAGTTCGTACTGGTCTTTTTCGTACTGGTCGTCATCCTGGAAGACGATGCAGTCGAACTGGTGGTCGCGCACGCTGGCCGCCGGCATGTCATGCACGTTGCGGCCCCACGGGATTGGGCCGCATGCCCCGCCGTACCCCGCGGGCCGCCCGGGCTTGGACAGCACGTAGAACTCGTGCGGCGCCTGGGTCAGGTAGTACAGGTAGCCGCCGTGGGTGTTCCAGGTGAGTATTTTCAAGGGACGCATGGCAGCCTCACGCAAACCGGACACGGAATCGAATAGCCCCGGCCAGGCGCCAGAACACGGCCAGCGGGGGGAGCAGGGCGGATGTGACCACCACCTCGGCCACGTGCGACGGCGAGCGCGCTGTGCCGCGCAGGCGCTTCTGGCACAGCCGGGCCGTCGGCACGCCCCATGCGACGGCGCCGCACAAGCCGACCGCGGCATTGGCGGTGGCGGCGCCCATCAGGCAGATGGCCAGCGCCGCCGCGACCGCCTGGTCATCCCACGCGGGCGTTGCGCGAATTTTCTGGCGGTACAGTTTCGGATGCGTTTTGTACAGCAGCGCGTCGAACACGAGGCTTTTCAGTTGCCACAGGCTCGCCCCCCAGGGGGGCGCACGTCTGGGACGTATGACCAGCGCGTGTTCCGCGCGGGCGATTCTGGCGTGCGCCGTGAGCAGCCGGAAGTGGAAGTCATCACGCCAGCCGGAATGGAAACGTTCGTCGAACCCGCCGATTTTTTCGAGGATGGGTTTGCGGCAGAAGCAGCTGGCGCTGGCGAACTCGGATTGGTCGTGGCGGCGCGCATGCTGATAGTCGTTGCGGGCGCGCGTGGGTGTGATCTCCACGCGCCCCGATACCGCGTCGATGCTGCTGCCCAAAGCGTCGACACCGTTTTTTAGCCAGCCGGGCGCGGGTATGCCGTCGTCCTCGGTGAACGCGACGACCGCAGCACGCGCATTGCGCCAGCCCAGGTTGCGAACGGCGGCCGGCCCATGGGAGCCGTCATTCGGCAGGTAGCGCAGCGACGGCCCGCGCTGGCCTGCACTGGCGCGCCAGACGGCCACCAGCTGGCGCGTGTTGTGGCGCGGGTAATCGTCGACGACGATTACCTCGAAGCGGCGGGCGTCGAAGGTCTGGCGCAGCAGGGCGTCAAGGCAGCGGTCGAGCAGGTCAACCCTGCCGCCGGTGGGAAGCACCACCGACACATCCGGCGCCGCCTGCTCGGGTATTTCGGGCGTTACTTGCATGTTCTTACCCTCTACGACGTTTCGCGCTGCATCGCTCCCGTTTCGTCCATGCGCTGCTGCAGAAGCCAGAGACGCGCATACATTCCGTTGCGCGCCAGGAGTTCACGGTGGGTGCCGCGCTCGACAATGCGTCCCTTGTCCATCACCAAAATATGGTGCGCGCCAACGATCGTCGACAGCCGATGCGCGATGATGAGAGTGGTTCGATTCTGGGATAAGCGGTCCAGTTCCTGCTGTATGAGGTGCTCTGAATCTGAATCAAGCGCTGACGTTGCCTCGTCGAAGATCAGGATGGGCGGGGCCTTGAGGACGGCGCGCGCAATCGCGATGCGCTGCTTTTCGCCGCCCGACAGCATGACGCCGCGCTCGCCAACCTGCGTGTCGTAACCGTGCGGGAGCGCCTTGATCAGGTCGTGGACATGGGCGGCGCTCGCGGCCGCCTCCACATCCGCACGTGAACAGCCGATGCGGCCGTAGCCGATGTTGTAGCCGATGGTATCGTTGAACAAGGCCGTGTCCTGCGGCACCACGCCGATCGCCTCGCGCACGCTGCCCGGGCTGAGCTCGCGTATGTCCTGGCCGTCGATCAGGATGTGCCCCTTGACCGGATCGTAAAACCGCAGCAGCAGCCTTGCCAGTGTCGACTTGCCGGACCCGCTGCGCCCCACGACCGCCACCGTCTGGCCTGCAGGAATGCGGAAACTGACGTCGCACAGGATCGGCCGCGCGGGATCGTAGTGGAACCACACGTGCTCGAAGGCGACCTCGCCGCGCGTGGCTGCCAGGCGCGGCAGGCGGGACGAATCGGCGATGTCGGGTTGTTCGCGCAGCAGCTGGAACAGGCGTTCGGCGTTGACCCAGGCATCGCGCGCCTCGCGGTAGACGAAACCAAGGGCGTTGAGCGGCAGGCAGACCTGCAGCGCATAGGCGTTGATCAGGACCAGGTCGCCGACCCGCATCTCTCCGCGCCAGACCGCGTCGCCGGCCAGCAGCATGATGGCGCCCACGCCGACGCCGATAACCGCGCTTTGCCCCGCATGGAGCGTGAACAGCGCTTTCTGGTTGCCCATTCCCGCCTCCTGCCACTTGGCCATGGTGTCGTGGAAGCGCGCGGCCTCGATGTTTTCGTTGGCGAAGTATTTGATGGTGTCGTAATTGATCAGGCTGTCTGCCAGCTGGCCCTTGGCGCCGGAGTCGAGCTTGTTGACGCGGCGCTGGTACATCACGCGGCGGTTGGTGAAAATGAGCGTAAAGCCGGCGTACATCAGGAACATGACGGTGATGATCATCGCGAAGCCGAAGCTGTAGCGGTCGAGCATGACGGCCAGCACCAGGCCAATCTCGATCAGTGTGGGGACGATCGTGAACAACGCGACGTTGAGCAGGAAGGCAATGCCGTTGGTGCCGCGGTCGATGTCCGGAAGCAGGGCGCCGATCTGGCGCCGCGCATGGAAAGCCGGGCTGAGCGCATGCAGGTGCGCAAAGGTTTTCTGCGCGTATGCCGAAACGGTGCGCAGCGTAACGCGGGCGAACAGGAGGTCGCGCAGTTCATTGAAGAGCGTGCTGAGAAAGCGCAGGAGGGCGTAGCCGGCGAGCAGGTACACCGGCAGCTGCGCCAGCTGGCCTGGCGCGGCAAATGCATCGATGATGCGTTTGAGCAGCAGCGGTACCGCTACCGTGGCGACCTTGGCGGTAACCAGGAACACCAATGCGGCCAGGATGCGCCAGCGGTAGTCGGAAACGATGTGCCACAGTTCGGCAGCAACGCCGTGCCGGTCGGTGTCGGGGGCCTGGTCCTGTTCCATACTGGTTGGACAAGCGCGGCCGCGGTTAGCTCCCGGCGGCGGGCACAACGAAAAACGCCAGCTCCACATGTGAGTGCCAAAAGGCAATCACGGCGGTGCTGGCGCTGGAACGGCGATGTTCGCGCAGGAAGCGGACTTCCTGCGCCGAACGGTTACTGATTAGTCAGCGGTCATATCGCTACGGCGGCCAACGTTGCTTTGCTGGGTCTGCTTGTCGCCATCGGTGGTTTCAGCCGCTTGGCGGTTGGCGGTATTCGACAGGCCGGTGTCGTCGTCCATTTTCTGGTCGGCGGCCATATGGCCTTTGCGCGGGTTGGCGTCACCCTGCATGTTGCCGGTTTGCGAGCCAGTGCGGTCGGTGCTAGGCATGCTGCCTTGTTGCTGCGAACCCTGCTGCTGCGAGCCTTGCTGCTGGTTACCCTGCTGCTGGGAACCTTGCTGCTGCGAGCCCTGCTGGCCCGACTGGCGGTTGCCTGGATTGCCAGCCTGGTCGGCGCCGGTCGGCTGGGCCTTGCCTTCGCGGCCCCAGGATGGATCGTCCTGGTTCATCTGGTTGCTGTCCTGTTCCATCTCGCTGTTGCGCTGGCCCGATTGCTGGCTGGCCGACTGCTGGGATTGCTGTGACAGCGACTCGTTGCGTTCATTGTTCTTGTCGGTAGGACCGCGCGACGACGATTCGGCGCGCTCGTTACCACCGTTGTTCGATTGGTTGTTACCTTGGCTGCGTTGATTCGAATTCATGTCGATCTCCTTTGAGTTTTATGGGCTTGAGTACAGCGACCGCGTGTGGCGGTGGGAGGTGGCTACCCGTCCAGTCCGCCTGCGGCCTTGCTCAGGGTTCCCATCATGCACCGACAAAGTGCACATCCGTATCGGCACACATTCCCTCTGACTGTAGGACTCAGCGCTAGTGGTTTGTTCAGCAGGAATCAGTTCTTTTTTATTCGCAATTTCTATCTCATCTAGTCCTACAAAGACTGTCACCTCACTCCTATACCTGCATGAGTAAACGGTGCATATGATTGATTTGCTCGATTACTCATCGGCATACCGCCGGCGGTGGGAGCAATGGCCTTCGCATCGGCGGGGGTTTTCCAGTCAAAGGAGATTCACCATGGCTACAAACAATCAGGGTAATAAGCAATCGGGCAGCGGCACCAGTAACCGCGGTTTCGCTTCGATGGATCCGCAGCGCCAGCGTGAGATTGCCAGCGAGGGCGGCAAGGCCGCGCACCAGAAGGGCACCGCGCATGAGTTCACCTCCGAGGAAGCTCGCCGCGCCGGCAGCATGAGCCACGGTAACCGCCAGTCGGCCAACGCCAGCTCGGGCAGCAAGCAAGGCGGCAACAAGCAGGGCGGCAGCCAGCAGTCCGACACCACCCAGGCTGACAGCAAGCAGGGCAGCAAGTCCGGCAGCAAGCAATCCGACACCAAGCAGGGCAGCAAGCAAAGCGGACAGGGATCGAGCCGCAGCGGCAGCAAGTCCGGCAACCGTTAAAGGTCGCCGACGAAATAAGCATGGGGAGCGCGAGCTCCCCATTTTGTTTCCTGGATCAACCTAATTTCCCAACGGATGCGGTAGAATCGTCGCGCCTTTTTCATACCCACAAGGAACGATTCGTGAAAACCCCGGTTATCCGTGAAATAAAAAGCCTGAACATGTCGTGCGACCGGATCGGCAATCTTCTGCTGGTCAAATTCGTCCCGAAGGGCGCCAAGGAAATCTGCATGCTGATGCCGGCGTCGATCGTGTTCTGGCTCCTCAAACACCTGCCGGTCAATCAGGACCCGAACTTAATGCCGCCTGCAGTCATTCCCCGCATCGAACAATACGACTGGGACAATCCCAACACGCCGCGCGCGTTCACGGTGCAGTGCAAGCAGTTCAGCGACTCCATCCGCATGACCTTCGCGCTCGACCACGGCCCGGACCTGATGGTGCTGCTCGATCGCTCGAACGTCGAGCTGCTGCGCCAGATCATGCTCCAGTACAGCCAAAACCTGATCGACCTCGACGCCGAATAATTGCTCGCTAGCCCTTTGGGGTCAAGGTGCGACATTTGGACACAGGCTGGTCTGTAGTCGGGCAAGCGCTGTCCAGGCCGTGTCCGAATGTCGCACCTGGCCCCAAAGGCGGACCCCGAAGGCGACGCCCCGGCAGGCAAGCACAGCGCGCTGGCGCTGGGTTATCATTCTCTTCTTTTTGACGCTCTACAAAAGGACGAAGCCATGCCCATCAAAATCAGCCAGCATTTCGACTCCGGCGCCATCGAGGTGGTGCAGGCGGACAGCGCAAGCCAGATCGACCTGAACCTGCGCAGCGACTCGCACGCGGACATCCACCAGTGGTTCCACTTCCGCCTGCAGGGCGCACGTGGGCAGGCCTGCACGATCCGTTTCCTGAATGCGGGCCAGGCAACCTACGCCAAGGGCTTCGAAGACTACAAGGTCTGCGCCAGCTACGACACCGAAAACTGGTTCCGCGTGCCAACTACCTTCGACGGCCAGGTCATGACCGTCTCCCACACCCCTGAACTGGACAGCGTTTATTACGCCTACTTCGAGCCGTACTCTTGGGAGCGCCACCTGCGCCTGCTGGGCGAAGTGGCCGAGAACCCGATCGCGCGCGTTCACGACATCGGCACCACGGTCGATGGCCGCGACATGAACCTGGTCGTCATCGGCAACCCTGCGGCCGAGAAGAAAATCTGGGTCATCGCGCGCCAGCACCCAGGCGAGACGATGGCTGAATGGTTCGTCGAAGGCATGATGGACGCACTGCTCGACGACGCCAACCCAATCGCGCGCAAGCTGCTGCAACGCGCGGTGTTCTACATCGTTCCGAACATGAATCCGGATGGCTCGGCGCGCGGCAACCTGCGCACCAACGCCGCCGGCGCTAACCTGAACCGCGAGTGGATGACGCCGACGCTGGAGCGCAGCCCTGAAGTGCTGTGCGTGAAAAACAAGATCCACGAAACCGGCGTCGACATGTTCTTCGACATCCACGGCGACGAAGCGCTGCCGTACAACTTCGTGGCCGGTAACGAGATGCTGGCCGACTTCACGCCGGAGCGGGCGGCACGCCAGAAGGCCTTCGTCGACCAGTACATGGCCGCCAGCCCGGACTTCCAGAACGTGTATGGCTATGCCGCCAGCAAATACAACGAGGAGCTGCTCACGCTCGCCTCGAAATACATCGGCCACACCTTCAAGTGCCTCTCGCTGACGCTGGAGATGCCGTTCAAGGACAACGCCGACCTGCCTGACCCGTACACCGGCTGGAACGGCGCGCGCAGCTCCGAGCTTGGCGCGGCGATCCTTCAACCGATCCTGCAGTCGCTGGACTGATCGTGGGCGTCGAGATCGAACGCAAGTTCCTTCTGACTGGCGACGAGTGGCGCAGCCTCGGTGAACCCGTGCTGCTGCGCCAGGGCTACCTGTCGTCGCAGCCTGATCGAGTGGTGCGGGTGCGCATCGAAGGCGAACGCGCCACCATGACGATCAAGGGCCGCAGCAGCGGCGCCACGCGCGGTGAGTGGGAGTACGAGATTCCGCTCGCCGATGCGAGCGAGCTGCTGGATCAGCTGTGCGAAAAGCCGATCATCGAGAAATACCGGCGCCGCATTCCTTTCGCAGGGCTGACCTGGGAGGTCGACGAGTTCCTCGGGGCGAACCAGGGCTTGAAGTTCGCTGAAGTCGAACTCGAATCGGAAGACCAGCCGTTCGACAAGCCATCGTGGATCGGCGAAGAAGTCACGCACGATCCACGCTATTTCAATTCAAGCCTGATCCGACTGCCGTTCTCGCAGTGGTGAGCTTCAACCCAGTGTCAACAAGGCCGTCAATGAATACATCCCGCCGTTACGCCATGCGCCTGTGCGTGGCTTTCGCCGCATCAGCCACCTTCAGCGCGTTCGCGCAGGCAGCGCCATATTTTCCACCGGCTGGCAGCTGGGCGAAGAAGTCTGCGGCGGAACTTGGGATGGACCCAGTGAAGCTTGCGGCTGCGGTCAGGTACGCGCAGCAGCACGAGACCGAGCGTCCGCTCGACCTGTCGGACCAAGAGGCGGTATTTGGATCGCTGCTCGGCTCCATGCCGACGCGCCGCGCGAAGACCAACGGCGTCGTGATCTACAAGGGTTACGTGGTTGCGGAATTTGGCGACACGGCGGCCGTCGACCCAACATATTCGGTCGCCAAGAGCATGCTCGCGACAGTGGCTGGCGTCGCGCTGCGCGACGGCCGCATCGCCTCGCTCGACGACAAGGTCGGCAAGACGGTGTCGGACGGTGGTTACGACACGCCGCACAATGTCGCGGTTACGTGGAAATCGCACCTGCGCCAGGAGTCCGAGTGGCAGGGGACGATGTGGGGCAAAAACCATGACTTCATCGGCGCCTCGCAGTTCGGCAAAGGCGAGCGCAAGCCGCGCACCCTGCAGCAGCCGGGCGCCTTCTACGAGTACAACGACGTGCGCATCAACCGCTTCGCATTGTCGCTGCTGCGCGTGATGGACAAGAGCGTCCCGGACGCGTTCCAGCACGAGGTGATGGACCCGATCGGTGCATCATCGTCGTGGAAGTGGGTACCATACGCGAACAGCTATGTTGAACATGGCGGCAAGCGTATGCCATCGGTTAGCGGCGGTACGCGCTGGGGCGGGGGCATGTGGATCAATTCATGGGACATGGCGCGCTTCGGGTATCTGTGGCTACGTGGCGGGCAGTGGAGCGGCAAGCAGTTACTGCAGCCGTCGTACGTTAAGGCAGCGCTGACGCCGGGCGAGCATGGGCCGGATTACGGTTACCTCTGGTGGCTGAACACGAAGGGAAAGAATCTGCCGGGACTGCCGTCAAATGCATTCGCTGCACTTGGCGCGGGCAGCAACACGATTACGGTCTCGCCAGATCACGACTTGGTGGTCGTATGGCGCTGGCACTCGGGGAATTCGGCGGAGTTTGCGAAGCGCGTGATTGAGGCGATCAAATAGAAAGTCTAGCCCGTGACAAAGCGCCCGCGTTTATATGGAAGTACTGAAATCAGCGTTTCGCTGGCGAATTAGAGCCAACAGTCGTAAAAACGCCCGGCTAGCCGGGCGTTCTGTTTAGTGGAAGTGCTCGCCGCCTTGCGGGGCGTCTTCGGGCATCTCGGCATGCACCAGTTCGCCGCTTGGGTCGGCAAACAGCGGCGCGCCGCAGTCGTCGCAGTATTCAACCACGAAGCGTTCCGCATGCCGTTTGATGTGTGTGATGCCCGCATCGTTCAGGTGCGCCACGATCTCGTCGATCGGACGGACAATCTCGCCGGTTGCGAGGGCTGAATGCGTCAGCCCTTCCAGCGGCGTGCCTTCTTCGTCCTCCTGCCCGTACAGTGGCCACACGATGCCGTAGATGACGTCAGCTTCCTGGCGCATCGTGAACGACACGCGGTATTCGTCGATCTGGCCGTCGGTGGTCTCTTCGCCGAACGCCGCGATCACGGCGCGCAGGTCCGATGGCTCAACGCCGAGGGTGTTGGTCAGGTAGTGCACGGCGGCGCGGACCGACACCGGGCGAATCAGCTTGTCGGCTTCGCGGCATGCGACG
>DASWSX010000100.1:0-6584 GCA_036402435.1 Telluria sp.
CGTACCGCATCGACCGCTGGATGACGCAGCTCGACCTGGCGGTCGGCTTCAGCAAGGCGGCGGCGGTGATGATCGGGATCTGCGACGAGTGCGTACCCGAGGATCCGGAGCTATCGTTGACGCTGCAGGAAACGCTCGACCTGCACCTCAAGCCCCTGATCGTCCCTGCGGTCAGCGGCTACTCGTTCGGGCATATCCGCCACCAGTTCACGATACCGGTCGGCGTGATGGCCCGCCTCGACACCGAGCGCCAGACGCTGACGCTGCTCGAGCCGGCGGTAGCGTAAGTTCCAAAATCGGGGTCTGTCCCCGATTTTGGAACATTAGTGCGAGACAATCTTGGACAGCACCGAAAACGCCGGCGCTGTCTGGGACTGTTCCAGCAAAATGGTCAGCTCGGAGTACGTGCACATCATGTTCGTCACGCTGATCTTGTCCCACGCGAGTTTCTTGAGCACCGCGTGATAGATCCCGGGCGTCTTCTGGGTGTCGGGATTAAGCCGCAAGGTCAGCGCGGTCAGGTTGTCGATCCGCGCCAGCAGGCGCTCGCCGGCGAAGGCGTCCTCCACCAGGTGCATCAGCGAACCGCTGGACACCACCAGCACCTCGTGCACGCCGCGCGTGACGGTGACGAACATGCCGGGGAACGGCTCGGCCAATGCCAGCAGCTGGCGCTGGCATTCATTGCTGTTGTCCGACAGCCGGTAGGTCGAGATGGTCAGCTCGGTGCGCGTGGTCAGCTCGCCCGAGCGCGGCGCGATCAGCACCGGCAGCGCCTTGTCCGGCGGGGGCAGGCGTTCGGACACGCGCCGCAGCGCCATCACCACGGCGGCCTGGCCGACCGGCTTCCACAGGTCGGATTCAAGCTGCGGGCGCAGCTGGCGCGCCAGTTCCGACAGGTTGATCAGGCCCAGCGCCATCCCTTCGGTCAGGAACGGCGATTCGGACACGATCTGTTCAACTTTGGTCGCGATAGAAAGCATATGTCATGGCCGCGCGCGGCCCCTCAATCGGCTCGTACAGGCATCGTCGCGCAGGAACGCGGGAAGGCCTTCGACGGCGCGAATTAAATGGATGTGGTGGGGTGCTTCAGGGACGCCGGGCGCCAGTGCCGGATCAGGTGATCAGCGGGATGCCGGGCGTGCGGCGGCGCGGTCGGCAGGGTGATAAAAGTGCGGATGCCCGGTACGAAGTTGACGTCATGATTTTTCCCGTGAGCTTTTAGTGCGTTGTCTCCGGCTTGCGCGGGGTGCACTTTTTTATCAATGTTGCCTGTCATTTTGCCGGCAACTTGAATCCAGTGTAGATCGCTTCGTACAAAAAGTGCAACTGTTCCCGTACTGAATTCTATCCGATTGTTTCATTTATGCTGCATATCCAAGCTGGCGTGGCTGTGGCAAGATGCGTGCTGATTTCGAACCTGACAAACAGACAAGGGGCACCGCATGATCCGTTCCACAAAGCTGCTGGCCGCCGCCATGGCGGCATTCATGATCGCCTCGGGCGCCGCCGCCGAGACGCCGGCCGCGGCCAAGCCGCAGCAGTTCCTGTATATGCTGCGCGTGGCGCCGCACCTGCATGAGGAAGCCAAATGGAGCGACAAGGACAAGGCGGCGACGTCGCGCCACTTCGAGCGGCTGAAGAAGGCCACCGCGGACGGCAAGGTGATCCTCGCCGGCCGCACCACGGAGGCGCTGGACAAGACGTTCGGGCTGGTGCTGTTCGAGGCGGCCGATGAAAAGGCCGCAAAGGCGTTCATGGAAGCCGATCCCGCGGTGGTGGCGGGGGTAATGACCGCAACGCTGCACCCGTACTCGGTGGCGCTGCAGCGCAAGTAGGGCTTACGGGCGGCGCGTCATGAAGGTGTAGGCGTGCTGCTCGCCGTCGATGCGGAACATGTCGGGCATTTCGCCGATGGTGGCGAAGCCAGTGCGCGTGTATAGGTCGCGCGCTGCGCGGTTGACCGACAGGACTTCGAGATCGATCCAGTCGATACCAGCCTCGTCGCGTGCCCAGGCCAGCGCCGTATCGACCAGGCGGACTCCCAGGCCTTTGCGGCGATGGCCGCGGTGAACGCCCATGCCGAGCAGCGCGCGGTGCGCTGCGGGCCGCTCTGGCCGTGCGCGCAGGTCGATATGGCCCGCGATGGCGCCGGCTTCGTCCAGTGCCAGCCAGACGCGGCGCCATCCCGGTTCGCCGACCGGCGTGGCCATTCCGGTGATGAAGCCCGCTTCCTTTTCCGGCGGCAGGCGCGACTCGCTGCGCGCCATCGGCTGGAACAGCGGCGTGCCGCCCTTGCCGTTGTCTGCAAGGTGGTCGTTCAGATAGGCGAACAGCGCGGCCAGGTCGGTGTGGACCGCCGGCCGGATTATCAATGCCATTAAAGCGCGCGGGCGATCAGGATCTTCTGGATGTCGCTGGTGCCTTCGTAGATCTGGCACACGCGCACATCGCGGTAGATGCGCTCGACCGGGAAGTCACTGACGTAGCCGTAGCCGCCCAGGACCTGCATCGCGTCGGAGACCACGCGCTCGGCCATCTCGGATGCGAACAGCTTGGCCATCGCGGCCTCTTTCAGGCATGGCTGGCCGGCATCCTTCATCGACGCGGCATGCAGGATCAGCTGGCGCGCAGCTTCGATCCTGGTCGCCATGTCGGACAGCTTGAACTGAACGGCCTGGTGTTCGAAGATCGGCTTGCCGAAGCTCTCGCGGTCCTTGGAGTAGGCCAGCGCCGCTTCGAACGCGGCGCGCGCCATGCCGACCGATTGCGAAGCAATGCCGATGCGGCCGCCCTCGAGGCCCGACAGCGCGATCTTGTAGCCCTGGCCTTCTTCGCCGATCAAATTCTCAGCCGGGATGCGGCAGTTCTCGAACAGGATCTGTGCGGTGTCGGACGAGTGCTGACCCATCTTGTGTTCGATGCCGGCGACGATGTAGCCCGGCGTGCTGGTCGGCACCCAGAAAGCGCTGATGCCCTTCTTGCCGGCCGCCTTGTCGGTGACCGCCATGACGATCGCGACGTCGCCGTTCTTGCCGCTGGTGATGAACTGCTTGGTGCCGTTGATGACGTAATGGTCGCCGTCGCGCGTGGCCGTGGTGCGCAGTGCCGACGCGTCGCTGCCGGTGTGCGGCTCGGTCAGCGCGAACGCACCCAGCATCTTGCCCTGTGCGAGGGGACGCAGCCACTGCTCCTTCTGCGCGTCGTTCGCGTACATCATCGCGATGCTGCAGACCGGGCAGTTATTGACCGAGATGATGGTCGAGGTGCCGCCGTCGCCGGCTGCGATTTCCTCCAGCACCAGCGCCAGCGACACATAGTCGAGGCCTGCGCCGCCCAGGTGCTCGGGGACCGCCACGCCGAAGGCGCCGAGTTCTGCCAGCTCCTTCAGTTCTTCTTTCGGGAAGTGGGCTTCCTTGTCCCAGCGCGCGGCGTTGGGCGCCAGGCGCTCTTGCGAGAAGGCGCGCAGCGCGTCGCGGATCATCTGGTGTTCGTCGTTCAGTATCATGGTCGAAGGAGGTGAGGTGGCTTACCAGGGAAGCGGCGTGCCATCGTAGTTCAGGAATCTGCCATTGTCGGCAGCGGTAAGGGCGGCGAGCGCGGTGCGTATGCCGGTGACGCTCTGTTCTACCGTGAGGTCGGCTTCATCGCCGCCCATGTCGGTCTTGACCCAGCCCGGGTGGAAGGCCACGCAGGTAGCGCCTTGCGGGCCGAAGTTCAGCGCAGTATCGGCCAGCACCGAGTTGAGCGCGGCCTTGCTGGCGCGGTACAAGGTGCCGATGGAGCTGTGGCGCAGGCCGATGGAACCCATGCGCGACGAGATGACTGCCAGCTTGCCGTGCGTGGAGGCGACCAGCGGGCCGATGATCGGCAGCAGGCGCATCGCGGCCAGCACGTTGGTGTGCATCACGGCGTCGAAGTCGGCTTCGGTGGGGAAGCCGTCGTGGCGCGGGCCGTACACGCCGGCGCCGAGGACCGCGACGTCGATGCGCTCGTCGTCGAGCTTCCAGCCGATGGCCGCGATCGAATCGGCGCTCGTGACGTCGAGCTGGTGCGGCTCGGCGCCCATCGCCGCGAGCGATGCGCAGTCGTCAGGCTTGCGGGCGGTCGCGATGACGCGCCAGCCGTCGGCCAGGTATTGGCGCACCAGTTCGCGGCCGATGCCGCGCGAGGCGCCGATGATGAGTGCTGTGGGCATAGGTCGTTTCGGTAAAGTCAAAACGGCGGATGAGCGTGGCTGCCGCCGAGGCCGCATCCGCCGAATTTTTACGCCATCTCGATGGCCATCGCGGTGGCTTCGCCGCCACCGATGCACAGCGAAGCCACACCGCGCTTGCCGCCGGTCTTCTTCAGCGCGCCGAGCAGCGTCACGATGATGCGCGCGCCCGATGCGCCGATCGGGTGTCCGAGCGCACATGCGCCGCCGTGGATATTGACCTTGCTGTGCGGGATATCGAGGTCGTGCATCGCCGCCATCGGCACCGCTGCAAACGCCTCGTTAATCTCGAACAGGTCGACATCGTTGGTGGTCCAGCCGGTCTTCTTCATCAGCTTCTGCATCGCACCGATCGGTGCGGTGGTGAACAGGTTCGGTTCCTGCGCAAACGTAGCGTGGCCGACGATTTTGGCGATCACGGTCAGGCCCAGTTCACGCGCCTTCGATTCGCGCATCATCACCAGCGCTGCCGCGCCATCGTTGATCGACGACGACGATGCGGCGGTGACGGTGCCGTCCTTCTTGAAAGCGGCGCGCAAGGTCGGGATCTTGTCCAGCTTGGCCTTCAGCGGGCCTTCGTCCTTCTCGATGACGGTGTCGCCGGTGCGCGAAGTGACGGTGACCGGTGCGACTTCCCACTTGAAGTGGCCTTCGTTGGTGGCGTTCTGGGCGCGCTTGACCGACTCGATCGCGAACGCGTCCTGCGCTTCGCGCGTGAACGAGTAGGTCGAGCAGCACTCTTCGGCGAACATGCCCATCGAACGGCCTTCGCCGGTCTTCTCGTTGCGCGAGTAAGCGTCTTCGAGGCCGTCGTACATCATGTGGTCGAACATCATGCCGTGGCCGATGCGGTAGCCGCCGCGCGCCTTCGGGATCAGGTACGGCGCGTTGGTCATCGACTCCATGCCGCCCGCGATGACGACGTCGGCGCTGCCGGCCATCAGCGTGTCGTGCGCGAAGATCGCCGACTGCATCGCCGAACCGCACATCTTCGACAAGGTCACCGCGCCGGTCGACATTGGCAGGCCGCCCTTGATCGCCGCCTGGCGCGCCGGCGCCTGGCCCTGGCCCGCCATCAGGCAGTTGCCGAAGTAGACGTGTTCGACCAGCTTCGGATCGACACCAGCGCGCTCGACGGCGGCGGCGATTGCCACTGCGCCCAGGTCGCTGGCGGTCTTGGAGGAGAAATCGCCCTGGAAGGCGCCCATCGGGGTGCGCGCGGCGCCGACGATTACGACTGGATCATTCATTGTTAATGTTCTCCAAATGAGTTGGGGTGTTGGCCGGCGCGGATGCCGGTGCCTGGTTGCGGAAACGAATCTGCTGCGGGTACGGGAACACGTCTTCGATGAAACCGTCCATGATGCGCTGCTTGCGCGACTGCCAAAAGTCTTTGGTCAACAGTTCGGCGTGGTGCTGCATAAAATACTTCTTGATCTTCGCGTTGCCCAGTAAAAATACGCCGAACTGCTCGGGGAACACGTCATGCTTGCCGATCGAATACCACGGCTCGGCCGACATCTCCTCTTCCTCGTTGCGCGGCTGCGGGATGTCGCGGAAATTGCAGTCGGTGATGTACTCGATCTCGTCGTAGTCGTAGAACACCACGCGGCCGTGGCGCGTCACGCCAAAGTTCTTGTATAGCATATCGCCGGGGAAGATGTTGGCGGCGACCAGCTCGCGGATGGCGTTGCCGTATTCGATGATGCCGTGCTCGATCAGCGCGTCATTGCCCGCCGCCTCCGCGGTCGCGAGGAAGATGTTCAGCGGTACCATGCGGCGCTCGATGTACAGGTGGCGGATGATGATCTTGTCACCTTCGAATTCCACCAGGGACGGCGCGTGGTGCATCAGCTCGGCGATCAGCTCTTCCGAGAAGCGCTCGAGCGGGAAGGCCACGTTCGAATACTCGAGCGTATCGGCCATACGGCCGACGCGGTCATGGTGCTTGACCAGCAGGTATTTTTCCTTGATCTGCGCGCGGGTGGTTTCCTTCGGCGCCGGGAAGAAATCCTTGATCACCTTGAACACGTAGGGAAACGACGGCAGCGCGAACACCAGCATCACCAGGCCGCGGATGCCGGGCGCGATTTCGAAGCGGTCGGCGCTGTGTTTCAGGTGTTGCAGGTAATCGCGGTAGAACAGCGTCTTGCCTTGCTTCTGCAAGCCGAGGATGGTGTAGATCTCGCTGCGTGGCTTGCGCGGCAGCAGGGTGCGCAGGAACTGCACGTAGGCCGACGGCACCTCCATGTCGACCATGAAATAGGCGCGTGTGAACGAGAACAGGACCGCGATCTGCGCATGGTCGAGCAGTACCGCGTCGAGCACCAGCTCGCAGGCGCGGTTGTGCAGGATCGGCACCACGAAC
>DASWSX010000101.1:0-17070 GCA_036402435.1 Telluria sp.
CGCTGCGCGAGACCGGCATCATCGCCACGCGCCAGCTGGCCAAGCGTCAGCTGACCTGGCTGCGATCGATGCCCGCACGCGTCGTAATCGATTGCCTCGGGAAGGACGTTGCTGGTACCATGTTGGACAAGCTGGCGGAAACGAAGAAATAGTATTCCGATAAGCACTGTCGAAATATCGCAGATTTTTTGCGAAACCTTGACAGGCCGGTCGAAAGTCCGGATAATGCTCGGCTGTCGGGTGATATAGCTCAGTTGGTTAGAGCACAGCATTCATAATGCTGGGGTCGGTGGTTCAAGTCCACCTATCACCACCAAGAACATTGCAAACGTTAGCAAAGTTTGCCCAAAAGCCCCTAAGAATTCAACCTCTTAGGGGCTTTTTTGCGCTCATTGCGCCAAAGTATGCCCATTGACAGCCACGATTTTTAGGGGCACTCTTGGGAGCATGCCCCCATGTGCGGAATTGGATGCCCTGAAAATGCCCAAAATCGTTGCTCCTCTCGCTGATATACAGATCAAGAACGCGAAGCCCCGAGCCGCGCCGTACAAGATGGCGGATGGTGGCGGTCTGTACTTGGAAGTTATGCCGACTGGCTCGAAACTGTGGCGGATGAAATTCAAGCAGGCCACTGGAAGCGAAAGTCGTCTTGCGTTCGGCAGCTACCCTGAAGTCAGCCTGGTAGATGCGCGGGCAAAGCGGACGGCAGCTCGATCGCAGCTCGCTGCGGGCGTCGATCCCGGTCAAGTCAAACGTATTGAAAAAAATAACAAGGCCATCAAGCATGCCAATACCTTCGAGGCTGTGGCGCGCGAGTGGCACGCCAACAAGCGCGACACTTGGCAGGAACGCACGGCGGCCAACATTCTGCACCGGCTCGAAAAGGATGTTTTCCCCTACATCGGCAAGCACCCTATCGCGGATGTAAAAGCGCCAATCATTCTTGACGTCTTGCGTCAGATCGAGAAGCGTGGTGCGGTGGACATGGCCAAGCGCCAAGGCCAAGTGTGCGGTCAGATTTTTCGGTACGCGATCGCTTCAGGAAAGGCCGAAGTCGATCCCGTGCCTAGTCTGCGGGGTGCGCTCAGGCCGAGGGCAAACGGCCATCATGCCGCCATCACGCCAGATGAACTGCCAGATTTCATCAAGGCGTTTGAAAAGATCGAAGGTCGAATGTTCGTTCCGACCCGGGTGATGTTCCGGCTGATGATGCTGACTTTCGTGCGGACCAGCGAACTGACTGAGACACCATGGTCAGAGGTAGACCTGGTCAATGAGTCGTGGGTGATCGACTGGCGCAGGATGAAAATGGGGAAAAAGAGAATTAACCCACGCAAGGTAAATCACCACGTTTTCCTGCCTCGCCAAGGATGGGCGCTCCTACGCGAATTGCATACCGTCACCGGCGGAAACAGGTATCTCTTTCCCAATCTACGTGACCACGAAAAGCCAGCTACCAACTTTGGCATTTTGGCAGCGCTGAAACGGATGGGATACGGCGGGAAGCATACCGGCCACGGCTTTCGATCCTTGGCCATGGGCGTCATCAAAGAGCGCTTGGGCTATCGTCACGAAGTCGTCGACCGCCAGCTGTCGCATGCATCGGGCGATACCTACGGCGAAGCCTACGATCGGGCCATGTTCCTAGATGAGCGTCGCGTGATGATGCAAGAGTACGCCGACTACATAGAAAACGTTGGTCGGGAAAAGTCCGGCACATAGTTCGATTAACGTTTTTTCGGACCTTGCACCGCAAAGGCCCTACGTCATTCTTCATTTTGCTTCGGCAGCGCAAACTGCCATAACCTAGCTTCGGAGCGTAACTTGCGCGACATTACTTTACCAAGCCTGCAAATTTCTATGACCGACGAGCAGGCAGCCCAATCCAAAAAGGACTTCACGGCGAGTCAAGAGGCAAGAGCGAACAGAGTCACCGCAATCAGGGCGACGATTGCAAAAGCAACTCTCGACCGGGAACAACTCATCGACCGTTTGGCCGAGATGGTTTATCGTGACGAGGAGCACCGCGCGTTCCGTGCAAAACAACGGCAAGAGCGCGCGAATAGCGATCGCTACTTGCCCGCCATGCTTCAAGTAAAAGTCGGCCCGCCAGTCGAAGTCATTCTAAAAAAAGCTGCCAACAAGAATCCGCCGGACGCGACAGACGACTCGTGGGAACCATACTACACCGCCGAAGCTGCCAATGCGCGGCGTGCGCGCGCCATTTCGACTAAGGGCGGCGAAGGACGGGCTGCGAAGTTCAAGCGGCTCGAAGACGAGACGATCCGTCTATACCTTGCGAAGAAATGGACGAGCGTTCCTGACGCCGCGCTCGAAATCACCCCGATCATCGTTGCGATGTCGAAGAAGGGCAACGGCGACTTGGCCAACACGACGACCAAACCGCTCGAATGGATCCGGGCGTATAAGAAGGCCAAAAAGAAGTAACCCGAGCCAGGCACAAGCTACTTTGTGCTCGGCACAAGCTATATCATGCCTGGCAGCCCGTCTGGCGCCATCGAAATATCGCAATTAGGCTGACCTTATGAACCTCGACATCCGTTGGGGTCACGAATAAGGGCAGCTAATATGGCGAAGAAGGTCGACAATCCCGAACCAACCCGCATGGTGCTCCCTGCTGACGGCATGAGCCGTTGGAAGCAGTTCGCCCAGTTTTCGCCATTCTCGCGCGAAAAATTCCGTCAGCTCGTTATCGCCGGCAAAGCGCCGCAGCCAGTGCGTTTCTCCGACCGTTGCACCGCATATCACAACAGGGAACTGCTCAAGTTCTTTGCCGACCCGTTGAACTATTCCGCTGTCGTCATCGGCGACTGCACAACGGAGGTCTACGTCGCGTCATCGGCCAACGCACAAGCACGCACCGAAACGAAGCAAGTTAGCGCCGCGAAAACCAACATCGCACACTCCTTCAGCTCGCCCGAGGCGACGTAATGGCCGCCAACCTCTTCCTGCGTGCCAAACCGCTCTCAAAGGTGACGACGCGCTCCCGCGCGAACTCGCACGTCCTGTTGAACTGCGCGAAACACAACCACCGTGAAATGAACCTGAAGGGACACGATGCCGCCACCGGGTCCATCGACCCGCGTCGTAGTCACCTGAACACGGTACTCGTCGGTCCACCGACAGCGAAGGGCGTCGCCGATTATGCTGCTGATCTCTGCGTCCAAGCAGGGCTGCAAATTACCCGCGCTAACGCGACGCTCGGGTACGAGTTGGTAATCTCGCTGCCGAACACAACGACGGTCGATTACGTCGCAGTGTTTAACGACACCGTGGCCTGGTCAATCGAGTATTTCCGTGTGCCGGTGATCAGCGCAGTGATCCACCTCGACCAAGCTCACCCACACGTCCATTTGCTGCTCTTGCCACTCCGCGATGGAAAGTGGCTCGGGTCACGCCTGATCGGCCCGCGCGCCGCCGTTTCCGCGATGCAGAAGAGCTTCTCGAACGTGGTTGCGGGCAAATATGGGCTGTTCGCCGAGGCGCAGCTCAATAGCGAGACCACGGCCATTTGCCGCGAGGCCGCCGAACGAGTCATTTACCAGTTCGCCAAACAGCCGCGTGATCAGCGGGCAGCGACTGCCGTTGATGCCGTTGCTGCACTCATCGCGCTCAACCCTGGTCCACTCTTGAAAAAATTGGCGCTGGCTGATCTGACGCCGCCACCCGCTGCGGAAGAATCCGTTACCGATCTGCGGATGAAGGAGATGCGGCTGATCAAGGCTCCATCCTCCTCCGACACTGCGGCAACTCCATCCGATCCCGAAATGCGCACGACGGGAATCGCAGCAATGTCCTATGTTCTGTTAGCAGATTCCGCAGACAACCAACCCATCCCACTCGGAGCGGTATCACGCACGTATGACGGCGACATCAACCAACCTGCCCCGTCGTGCGGCAAGGGGCTGAACGCCGAGCTGATTCGCATCCGCGAGGACGAACTGCTTTCGTCGACGTACAACCTGGAGCTGGGCGAATTCCAAACCGAACCCACCGCCAACAGGAACGACCAGGATGTATCGACAGCGCCGCAGCCCGCTACGGAACGATCCACTGAAATAGCTGCCAACGTGGTCATCTTCAAGCCTGCAAAAAAGTAGCCCCCTCTCAATTAGCTGCCCCTCCCTGATTTTGTGCACAGCCTCCCACCCACAAGGACGCAACCATGAAAAACGAAAATATCGCTGCAACAAACACAATCGCGGAAACCGGCGCGAATGAATACAGTGTATTCGGATACGTCAACTCGATCGCTCCCCACGACGCCGCTCAGACCATCGACACTGCAGATATCACTGACGTCACCAACGCCCCCGACACAACCGACGCAGCCGACACGAACGACACGATCAATACCTCGGTCACGATCGACACTACCGACGCCATGGGCACCATCGACCCTGCCGATGCAGCCGTCACCGCCGCAACCGATACCCCCGACAGCAGCGACAGCACGGACGCCAGCGACGCTGCCGACAGCACCAACAGCATGGGACCCACCGACATCACCGGCAGCACATACGAAACCCGCATCACGCCAACGACCGATCAATCACCGTCCCGCAGCATGCAGTGCGGAGGCGGGGCCCTCGGAGAGAACGACCTGCTCGACCCGAACGTCCCGCTCGATCGCCTGCGCCTTGATGGCGGAACGCAGTCGCGCGCAGCGCTGGACGGCGCCGCGATCGCCGAGTACACCGAGTCGATCCGCCAGGGCGCGACCCTGCCGCCGCTGATCGCATACTTCGATGGCGTCGATTTCTGGCTGGCCGACGGCTTCCACCGCTACCACGCCTACCATGCCGCCGGTGTGGACGAAGTTCTGGCCGAGGTGCGAACCGGCTCAAAGCGAGACGCGGTGCTGTTCTCGGTCGGCGCCAACGCAGCCCACGGCCTGCGCCGCAGCAACGCCGACAAGCGCCGCGCCGTCGAAACACTGCTGGCCGATGTGGAGTGGGCAGCCTGGAGCGACCGCGAAATTGCCCGCGTGTGTAGTGTTTCCAACAACTTCGTCAGCGAAGTGCGCAAGGCTATCTGTCATCCGATGACAGATACGCCAGTTGCCCGCACCGTCACCCGCAACGGCAATACCTACGAGCAGAAGACGGCCAACATCGGCAAGGCGCGCCAGCTTGATGTGCCGGTCGCACCGCCCGCCCCGGAACTGGGGCAGCCCGCAGCGCCGGACGTGGCCACCGCGCGCGCAACCCCGGAGCAGGGCGAAGCTGCCGTCACCGAGCTGGCCGCGCTGCTGGCCGAAAACGCCGAGCTGCGCGAGGAAGTGGCCGACCTCAAGGCCACCCTGGCCGATACGCTGGCCGACAACGAGATGATGGGCCGCGTGTTCGACGCCGACGACCAGGTCAAGGCGGCGATGGCCGAGGCGACCCGCCACAAGGCGCTGATGGAGAACGCCGAGCGCATGTTGTCGGCCCGTTCGCAAGAGTTCAACGAGCGTGCACGCCTCGTCGTCCACTGGAAGAACCGCGCCGAGAAGGCCGAAAAGCTGCTGGCGAAGGCGGCCTGACATGGAACTGGAGTACGCGCCGAATTCCGGCCTGTCGCGCATCACGCCAAGGCCGTTCCAGGTCTCTGCCCGTGAAGCGCTGCGCAATGGCTTTGTCGAAGGCCACCGCTGCCAGATGGTGATGAGCCCGACCGGGTCCGGCAAGACCATCCTGGCCATGTTCCTGATTAACGAGGCGCTGATGCGCGGCAAGCGCGCCATCTTCGTGGCCGACCGCCGCACCCTGATCAACCAGACCTCGCATGTGGCCGACACGCTGGGCCTGTCCCACGGCGTGCTGATGGCCGACAGCCAGCGCTACGACCAGGACAACGCGTTCCAGATCGCCAGCGCACAGACCCTCGCCATGCGCCAGTGGCCGAAGGCGGACCTGATCATCGTCGACGAGGCGCATGCGCAGCTGTCGGTGTGGACCGAGCATATCCAGAAGTGCAAGGCGGCCGTAATCGGCCTGTCGGCAACGCCGTTCTCGAAGGGTCTTGGCCGCCTGTTCACCAACCTGGTCAACGCCACCACCATGGCTGATCTGACCGAGTCGGGCGTGCTGGTGCCGATGCGCGTGCTGTCCTGCACCAAGGTAGACATGAAGGGCGCGACGACTGCTGGCGGCGAGTGGACTGACACTGCTGCCGGCGCACGCGGCATGAAGATCATCGGCAACGTGGTCCAAGAGTGGATCAGGTACGCCGACAACCGCAAGACCATCGTTTTCGGCGCGACTATCGACCACTGCGAGTCGATGTGCCGCGCATTCATTGAAGCCGGCGTCATGGCCGCCCTGTTCACGTCGCGCATCACCGACGCCGAACGCGCCGCGCTGCTCAAGGACTACCAGCGCTACGATTCGGTCCGGCGTGTGCTGATTTCTGTGGAGGCGCTGGCCAAGGGCTTCGACGTGCCGGACGTGGGCTGCGTGTGCGACGTGCGCCCGTTGCAAAAATCGCTGTCGACCGCCATCCAGATGTGGGACCGGGGCCTGCGTGCCTCGCCGTCGACCGGCAAGACCGACATGCTGCTGCTGGACTTTTCGGGCAACATCGTGCGCTTCTCGGAGGACTTCGAGGCGGTGTACCACGATGGCCTGGCATCGCTCGACATGGGCGAAAAGCTGGACAAGGAAGTGCGCAAGGACCCCGAGGACACCGAGCCGAAGGACTGCCCGAAGTGCCACTTCAAACCATTTCTCAAGCGCTGCATGTCGTGCGGCTTCGAGGTCCTGCGGGATAACCTGCTGCTCTATCAGGAAGGAAGGATGGTCGACTTCAAGGTGGGCAGGCCCCCCGTGGGCGACAAGGCCAGCGTATGGGCTCAGTGCGTGACCCTGATGCGCCAGTCGAGGGGACGCTTGGACACAGCCCCCAACCGCGCCGCCCACTTCTACAAGAGCATCACGGGCGTGTACCCGCTCAACCTGCCTGACTTCCACAGCGTGGCGGACGTCGTCGTCACGCGCGGGGTGCAGAACAAGCACAAGGCAAACCAGATCGCCTACCGTAGGACGCCGTGACGCTCACCGCATTCGCCGGCCTGTACAACCTGATGTTGCTTGGCATGTACCCGAGCGAACGGGTATGGCAACGTCGGGATCGCTAACACCACCATGACAAATATCGAACATGACAACTGATCGGAAAAAGACTTCCCGCGGTCCGGCCACGCCGTCGCCCCCGTCGCCTTCCAGGGATCTCGATTCGTCGATCCCAGCGAAAAGCCCTGGAGCTGAAAAAGCTAACTTCGCACTCGATCCCGTCATTTGCGACGTTACAATCGAACTGGAGCGCCTCGTTCCGCTAGACACCTGGGTGCATGAGAATGCTCGTAACCGCTCAATCTGGAAGCACGGATCACCGCACCTGACAGAACCGGATGGTATGGGCAAGTGGCTCAAACGACATGAGGCGAGACTGACCGAGCAAGGCGCAGTCATTCGTCTTGGAAACGCATGGCGCATCGTTGAGCCAACTTTCAAGCCGGTTCTGTTCGAGATTTTGACTGAAGAACGCGACCGAGCAGGCCAGCGCAAGGGAGGGGCCAACTAGCACGAGAGCCCGCTGTCAATGGGCGGCGTTTTGTCCTTGTCCGTGACCGCGAGCGCGTCGTCCTGGCCCCAGACGATAGCAGATCGCCGTCAGCGCCAATACCCAGCCATTCCACAAATGCGCTGACTGAGGCGCCACAGTGGTGGGTCAGCCTATGCACCCGGACGAGCTGCTCCTCGCCGATGTGCTGACGCTCTCGAGGAGGCATGATGAAAAATGAACTGAAGCGCGCAGTTTTGCTGCAGCAGGAAGCACAAGTGGCGCAAAAAGCCGCGGCAGCGGCCGAGGCCGCAGGATACTTGGAACAAGCGTCTGCGTTTCAGGTGGAAGCCACCTACCATGAGGCTGCTGCCCTGGCACAGCTGCACCCAGCCGCGCTGCCCGTGATCGTGGCCGGCGAGGCATTGCCGGCCGAAGCGGACCTCCCACACAACCGCGGCGGCTGGACGGTGCGCGACACGCTTGCGACACCGGACACGCCTGCCCTAGCGGCCTCGCTGGCACGCACCGAACTTCTGGCGCAAAACCGCCTCGATGTTCTGGCCATCGGCATTGATGCGGCTGCCTCAACGGGGTTCAGCGATCCCCTGACGAAGATGCTGGCGCATCAGGCCGGTCTTGCACATGCCGCCACTTTCAAACTGATGGATCGCGCCATGGAGCAGGGCAGCCCTGTCGAGACGGCGCGGCTGGTAAACTCTGCAGCCCGTATGATGAGCGCCTTCCAGCAAGCGGTGGTGACGCTGCATCGGCTGCAAAACGGGGGCCAGCAAACGGTCACGGTGCAGCATATCAACGTGAACGCCGACCAGGCCGTCGTGGCCGGATCGCTGCAGACCAGGGGGCAACTTGTATCGCCGGGGGGGCGTAATGAAAAATGAAATCAACCCCATGCAACCGCAGGCGGCACCGCGCTGCGGCGCGAAAACGCGTTCCGGTGCGCCCTGCCAGTCACGCGCCGTGCACGGAAAAAAACGCTGCCGCATGCACGGCGGGACCAGCCCAGGTGCGCCGCGTGGGAACCAACATGCTCTCAAAACCGGCGCTTATACCACCGAAGCTTTGGCGCAAAAACGCGAAGCGAGGACAATCCTGAAATCGCTTAAGGGGTTGTTGATGAAATTCGAGCCGGAACCGGGGAAGATGAAGGATTAAAAACGGCTGCCTCACGACGAACCCGCCGTACATTGTGCAGCTCAACGAGACCTTACAGTCTAGCCGCCAACTGTATGCATTCGCCGTGATCGTGGCAAGCCAGATATGAAGCCTGGTTGCGCCACGTGTTGGCCCACATGCCGGCCATCCCGTCAGCCGTGTTGACGAGTTCCCGCCGAAGCGTTGCGCCGGACAGTTGGCTGCTCGTTGAACCAGCGCGCTTCCCAGCGGTGTTATGGCATCATCGTTCAACCAGCCGTTCGGTTCTAGACGGTGCAGGGTTTAGTTTATTTCCACAACGTGAAGTTCACCTCACCTGGCGCAACTCGCCGGCAGGCTTGTGAGCACCATCGCTCTGCGCCGGCCAGCGTGCACCTTCCGCCCGGCGGATTTAGCGTCGGCCCGCCAATCAACCAAGGCCGAGCTGGAAGTTGATTCGATCGACCCAGTCCGGAAAGTCGATCAGCGGATTGCGGTTGCCCTGCTTTTCCTGGATCGCCGCGTTGCGGTGGAGCTCATACTTGGTGACTGGGTCGGCGCGGTGCCAGCGCGTCAGGGTTTCGATACGCTCCGTCGTGTATTCTTTCGCGGTGCTGTCGATTAGTTTAGGGTAGCGCAGCAGAAAATAGAGGGATGCGCGCGCGGCTGCTCCCTTGCCTGCGACGGGCTCGAATTTGTTCTCCTCGCGCTTGCCGCAGTCGTTCCGCTCGGCCTCGAGATAGTTGCTGAAGTCGAAGTAAGGGGTATTCCCCCTGAAACTGTTGCAGCCGCTTTCGCAAGTGAACAGGTGGTGCAGATCGCCTCGCATCGGCTCGCGTTTGCCGAACCACGACTGCGGTACGACGTGCTCGCAGTTGTACGGCAGCGCCGCTTCGAGGGCACTGTCGTCGATCGCTGTCTCCTGGCCAGGCAGGCCTGGTCTGCGCAAGGACTCGCGCAAGTTGGCGCGCAGCGCGTCAACTTCGAAGTCGTTCTTGATTACCTCGCGTACATCAAAGTGCTTACCGGAATATAGGCTAGCCACGGTTTCAGTATCACCTGGCTGCAGGTCCACCCACGGATAGACGTTCCGGGCGGGGTTGTAGCTGAGGCGATGCTGGTGTGTCTGCGTCAGCAGCTCGTTCAACGCCTGATACAGCGGATCTGGCAATGCGCCCGGATCGATGCCCCGGTAGTAGGTATTGCGCGCGATGGCGTCGCTGGCGCTGTCGTAATAGGGACGGATCCTAGCCCGGTCCACCTCGGCCAGGATCTCCGCAAGCTCTGGTGCTGGCGTGACCACTCGCGCGACGGCCGGGGTGGAAGTCACGGTGCGTATGGCCGTATCTCCCGTTGCTGTCGCCGCCACGGCGGTAGCCACAGGGGGACCGGCCAGGCTGGCTAGAGGCAGCTCGCCAAGCTGTACTGTTACCATGAGCGGTATCGTCCATGATGCGCTATTTCCGTTGACTACCGGCTTGAAATGCTGGCCGGGAGCCGGCGACGCGCTCGTTGCCGTCATGCTGTCCGAGCCAATTGCTGCCGCCTCTAGCGGGGTAGGCGGCTCGAGCTCGAGGAGGTCATCGCGCAGCCTCGCCTGTTGCCCAAAGAGCGGTTGGCGCAAAATATAATCGACCAGGCTGCTTACCCGGATGCCTTCGTTGGCGACCCAGGCAAGTGCGTCGGGATCCTCCTCCTCCGTCCATACACTGCCGTCGCGCGCAATATAACGGCCTTGCTGGTCCGTTTTCGGGACGCCACTGTGGTGCAGGGCGACCACTTCCCACTGGTCGTTATATACCGGCGAACCCGACGACCCGGGCTCGGTGTCCGCAATATAGTGCGCGTACTGGTCAAACAGGTCGACAAGGTTGTTCGAGCGCAGAACGATCTGCTTTGCCTCGCCACGCGGATGCTGGATCACGTTCAGCGGTTCACCCAGTAGGGCCTTGCCCTGGGCTCCTATCAGGCGCGACCAGCCGTAGCGCTGAAGCGCAATGCCTGTCTTCGAAGTCTCGACGACAGCCACTAGGGTGAAGTCGAGTTCATGGTTCGTCATGAAGAAGGCTGTGGGATCCAGCCGGAAGCCGACCACCGGCAATGGCATGCCCGCGCGATCGTTCTGATAATCGAACTCGACCATGCTGGATTGCGCGGCCGCGACGTTGGGCAGGACGTGGTTGTTCGTCAGTAGCAAGCGCGGCGACACCATGAATCCGGTGCCGTGTCCAAGCGAGCGTCCGTGCGCGCTGAGAATATTGATGCGTCCTACGAAGCGCGCAACTGCAAGCGCCATCTCGAGGAAGTTAATGTCGAGAAGATCGTCCCGGCCGATCATACGTTCCAGTCCGATCGTCTGGACAAGGCGCGTTTCTAGCGGCTGCTCGAGCGCGCGCTTAAGCGCAAGGTTCGCGTTGTTCGCGCTGTTCGCCAGCCGCTTGAAGCGCATCTGTATACGCTCGTTGGACTCCGTCTCCAGTGCTTTTCCGGCACGGATTTTTTCCAGTTTTGGCGCGCGCAGCGCAGCGCGGGCGTCCCAACGAGCGCGGGCGGAAACCGCAACGTCAAAGAACTCCATCGTTGCCTCCATGTGGTAATCAAAAATCCTTTTGCGGCTTTTTTCCAGCCCTCGCCAGCTACGACCGTCATACCATGGCGCGTCTGCACGGGGCGCTATGGCGCGTCTGCACGGGGCGCTATGGCGCAGGTGTCGGTGTCCGATCCCAGTGCAGTAGCGTTTCCAACCGAGGCAGGTTAAGGCTTCGTCCAGTCACATTGGCAGTTGATACGCCGTGGCAAAAGAGCGTCAGCGCGCCGCACATCGATGGAGACCCGACTTTCCGTGACTGTTCAGCAATGCCAGTATGAACCTTGAACGCCTCTTTGTATTTACGCCAAATCAGAGACAGGAATATCCCATACGGAGCCAACTGCTCGCATCTCTTCCCGAGATACATCTGCAGGAAGTTGCCGAAATTCAGGGGCATGTGATGCGCGAGCGGCAAAGCCTCGTGCAGCGTCGATCTTGAACGGTTGTGCATCGGTCCAGTCGACCATGGCGCTTCTCCCGATTCCGGCGCGCTGCATGGCGCGCGCTTCAGTACTTGTCACTCCAGTGCAGGTCGAAGGCCGCGAGCTCAGTGCGGATCGCGGCCAGCACATGCGCCCAGTTTTCGACCCGCGACCGCCCGCCGAAGTGCAGGCCCACGACCAAGGCATTGTTCCCGGAGAAATCGATTATGCAGGAGCCGGAATTACCACCCAGAGTGCTCGCGTCATGGCTCATGACCCATTTGCGCGCGTCGTCGAACAGCTGACCAGCTCCGGCTTGGACGAAGCCGGGCGCCCAGCGCTTGACCCCGAACTCATCCTTAAACAGGTGAGTCACCACGTCCTCGAATTCGGTGCCGGCGGCGGGCGGTTCCGCCCCTATGTCTACCCCCGTCAGGATCGACGGCTTGGCCGGAAAGCCCACGACATAGACGCTAGGCGTGTGTGCCGGGCCGACCTTGACGGTATCGGCTGTCTCCCCCAGCGGGAGCCCCGGCGGGAAATCGTGCGGCCCAGGCCGCAGGTGGATCAGCGCGATATCTAGGTTGGCGAAATTCACCCGGCCGTCGATCGGGTTCGGACCAGCCATCAGCACGGCATCGACATCGAAGCAATGCGTGACGGGCCGTTCGAATTCGGCGCCGAAGTCGATCTGGGCTTTGTACTTCCAAGACCATTTGCCGTCGTCAAAGCGCGCGATTGCCTCCAACACGTGCCTGTTGGTCAGGATCAGGCCGGGGGCGACCGTAAAGCCAGTGCCGATGCGCATATTGTCGAAGTCAGGTAGCTGGACCACGCCGACCGAGGCCACTACCCGCCTGATGCCCACCAAGCGTTCGCGCGCCGCATACTGCCATGGCAAGCCCAGCTCCGTGTTCAGGTCGGGCGCCTTCAGGTCGATGCTGCCGTCCTGCACCATCAGCACGGGACGACTGCCGTCCGTTTCGACGACCGCCTCCAAGCCGAGCATCTCGGTCTGCGTCAGGCGCGCTCTCACGCCTTCGCTGTTTAGCTTGCGCAAACCGCTCTCGCCTTCCCTGACCAGCTTGCCTACCATCACGCGATCAACGCCGGGCGCGGCCTCGGCCCGCTTATAGAGCACGCTTTCCGCGGCCGCGACCCGCTCGTCGACTTTCATCACGGGCTCTGGTGGCGCCAGCGGCGCGGCGATCTCGAGCGCTTCCAGGCCCTCCAAGCCCAGGCGGCGCGGTATCGGGGGAAGCGCGAGACGGGACATAAGGCGCTGGTTCCAGTTCTCGCTTGTACGGGTCGGCGTGCTCATGCTCTGATCCTTTCGTCAAGCCGACCCGTGGTTCAATGAGGCCCAGCGGCGCCAGCCTCGGCGGAACCGGCCGGAGGCACGCCGAGGCGTGCCATGACCACTGCAGCCAGCATGGCCGTGCCGGCCTCGGACAGTCCCGCGAAGCCCGACAAGGAGGCTACGGCCTGCGCCACCATCGCGCCGTCGGCTTTCTCGCCATCAATCGCGCCCGATGCGACCCGGGTGGCTTCGTCGGCCAGCTGGCGGCCCAGCTGCAGCTGTTCCGGGAACACCTCTTCGCTGCTGGTCTGGTAGACCTCGACGGCGTCGCCGGTGGCCGGATCGCGCGCATCAGCCAGCTTCTTCCTGCGGCCAATCTCGCGCAGCAGGATGGGTTCCGAATAGGTGGCAAGCAGCTCCTGCGCCTGCTCGGCCATGGAGGGTGCCGGCGCGTCTGACTCTGGTGCCTCCATCTTCTCGACCGTCTCGAGCCCGCCGTACACGGCGGGCTCCACGCCAGGCTGCGCGCTGATCGCGCGGGCGAACAGCTCCGCCACGGCGCGGAAGCCCTCGTTAGTTGGATGCAGCTCGTCGTGCCAGCGGTGAATCTGCATTACGCGGCGACAGTCCACCAGCCGCATGTTGGGATAGCGCGCGGTCATGGCGCCCAATTGGACGTGGAAACGGTCGACGATGAGACGGACGATCTCGCGTTGTAGCTTAGGATTTTCGATGCCGATCTTGGCCAGCGGCCGGCCCAGCCAGCGGCCGTTGGCCGGAATCGCATGGTCATAGCTGTGGCAGACGATGCGCAGGTCGGGATTGATGGCGTGCAGGCGCGTGATCAGGCGCTCGTAATCGGCCAGCACCTTGCCCAAGTTAGCGTCGAAGGCCGGCCCCAGGTAGTCCTTTGCTGGGCGGCCGTCCTGGAAGGGAGGCAAGAGATTGACCAAGCGCGAGCCACCCAGCACGTCGTTGCCGCCACCACTCAGCAGCACCACGTCCGGCCGCTCGTGCACCACTGCCGCGGCCAGTTCGTTCTGCTTCACCATGTCCGAGATCAGGTCGCCGGCTGCATCGAGGCTATAGATCGCGTATCGGTCGAACAGGTTGTCGATGACATCGTCGAGCAGGAATGGATACTGGAACCAGCTATCCCCTTCTGACACGATGCGCAGGCCCGTCCACCCGCCGATCTTGCGGCGGTAGCGCTGCTGACGGCGCCAGCGCGAGATGCTGTTCAGGGACGCGAGTGCGATCGCACCTTCCAGCGCGCCCGCGCGCGGCGTCATCTCGACCTTGGCCGGATTGGCCTTGACCACCGGATTCAAGGGAGTAGACTCTTCCAGGCTCTCGGCGAGATAGGGTCTGATCTCGGAGTCTGGCACATCGATATCGAGCAGCATGCCCTCCAGCTGCTTCACACTGATTCGGTCAGTCATCTTGGCCTCGCAATCAAGGATCAGGCGGCATTCTGCTCATCGAGGGTGGCTTCGGCGATGAACTTGAGGGCACCGTCCTTCATGCGCGCGCGCAGCGGCGCTTCGAGCACGGTCAGCAGGCTGGTATCCGCCGTCATGGTCGTGGTCGCACTCTCGAACGCCGCATCGGCTTTGGTGATCCTGAAGAACAGGACATTGGTCTCGTTCGACACGAAGGCCAAGCGTGCCACCACATGGCGGATGCTAGTGTTCAGCGTATCCGAACTGACGGCGGCAAATTGCAGCTCGTGGCCCTTGAACTGCCGGCTTTCCCTGTCGAAAAGCGTGATCCAGGGCTTATCCTCTTCCATGCTCTTGAGGTTTTCGAGCGCGGCCAGGATCACCGGACCGAAGATGGCCCCGCCCAAGGCGATCGTTAGGAAGGGAATGATCGCCTTGTGCACAAATAGGCCTTCCTTCTTGAAGCGCGAGGCCGTCACCGACGACTGCGAAATGCTGAACCCGAGCGTCGACAAGTGCGTTGTGTACGCGGCGAACCAGTCGTCCTCGTCGTCGCCCTCGTTCATCGCCGCGCGCGCGGTCCGTCCTGCGAACAGCATCGCTAGCGAGACGGCGGAACGGATTTCCGTGGCCGGGGCGGCGGAATAGTCGATTAAGGTATTCCCCGATACCAAGCCGGCCGGAAGGTGGTTCAGGTCGACCGACGGTCCGGGGACCGGAGCAACTTCCGCGCCCTCCAGGCCCACATGCGGAAGCACCGCGGTTTGGATGAAGCGCAAGGCCTTATCGAACTGTGCCATTTTCCCCTCCCTTTTTTATGCTAAGTTAGCCTGCTAGTACCACATCTCCCGCGGCGATCAGGGCCTTGAGCATCACCGCGGCGCCGCATTGTTTCGACACCGCCGCCGGGTCGTACTTGCCGTCATGGACGAACTTGCCGGCTGTGTAATGGTTCGAGAAGCTCCACAGGTAGGGCGTGTTCAGGCCCCGGTTGCGGTAGCCGAACCCGTTATAGGATTCGAAGCGGTACAGGGCGATCGCCGGGCTCCAGTCCTGCTTGCCGGCATGGCCTTCGTACTGGATCGCGTCGACTGCCGAGGACACCCAGTCACCCGGGGGGTTCCACTGGAGCGGCCGGCCCGCCGGCACCTGGACCGTGCGCGCCGTCAGAGAATCGCCGTTGTGGAGATGGCCGGCGAAGTTGAAGCTAGCTTCCAAGGCATGGACGATGCCGACGAACCACCAGGGAGCGCCGGTCCTGGCCGCCACCTCATCGTAGTGCGGACGGTATTTCAGCAGTCGGTTGCGGTGCCAGGCCACTTCGCTGGCCCGCGAGGGGTTGATACGGCAGGCATCGAAGAGGGCTTCATACTCCGCGCGCAGCATTTCGAAGGACGGGCGCGGCCCTTCCAGCGCCCCGTTGCTAGCCTTGCCGGGATTGCTCGCCTGCGCATAGCGCGACAGCAGGACGCCGATCGCATCGCTTGCGTCGACCAGAGCCTGTAGCAACGGCTTGCCGTTGGTGCCGCCCAGCGCCGCGAGGGCCATCTCGATATCGGCCAGCGCGCCTTCGTCGTGCTCCGCCTTCGAGATCACGAGCATGGATTCCGTGCCGCCTTTACGCGCAAGCGCCAGCGGCCATGCGGAGACGTCGTCATACAGCGGCTTGCTGGCCTTGACCGACAGGTGACAGTGCTTGTCGTGCGGGTTAGTGCCGGTATAGGCGCGCCAAGCCCAAGCCGGCGCAGCGCCGATCGGGGACGAATTAGCGATACGATGGTTCCAGATGATGTACTTGATGCGCGGATCGCGCGAAGCGTGCAGCAGCGCGGCGATCGTGCCCGCGTCGCAGCCATGAGCGGGATCGTGGGTGATGTCGAAGGCGGTGACGATGCCCATCCCGCCATCGCTGATGTGGGCGTTGTGGTCCGACGCCCTGGTCCTGTGGCGGTCGTCGCCGATGGTGCCGTCGCTCAGCTTGCTGCGGCCGGGATAGGCGGCATCGATCTGCCTCTTGAGTGCTGACAGCGATTGTGCCACCCTCCACTGGACTGCCCCTTCTAGCCCCTGGGGGGCTGCGTCGGCCAGGATGAACTCGTCCCCAGCTTGGGGATCCGTATGCAAGTCGTCCAGAATGGATGGTGCTTCGATGGCTTGGTCCTGCGGGATGGGGGCGGACGGGTTGCCGTCCTTTGAGCGGTCGTTGAGAAAAGACATAATCACCTCTTTCCACAAGGTCGGTTCAATGAACCACCATCGTTCCCAGCATATCCACTGCGGGAAACGCTTCGTAATCATTCACAGTCTGCTTTTTTACTAGTTCGATGCTCTAACTTTAGAAAATAGAAGGCCAGCCATTATGAATGATAATAGACATCTTCCCTAGGTTCGGATCCCAACATTTTGATTGCGATCATGTAGCAAGAATTTGGTTATTTTTTAAAAAGCAGCGCACTGTTTCTGTTTACACACGGGATGCCATGACTAAAAAAATTTAGCGATCTCTGCCATGGAACATCCGTCGTTGACGTCAAACTTTTCGAGGACATTAACGTCGACTTCGACTTGTTGAACCTGTGTAGGCGAGCCAGGCAC
>DASWSX010000102.1:0-23115 GCA_036402435.1 Telluria sp.
GTCGAGGAAGAATTCGGCTACCTCGCGCCCGTGCTCCTGGTCGCCGAACTGGCGCTCGGTCGGGAAGGTGTAGGTTTCCAGCCATGGCAGGAGGCCCGGCGCCGGCGAGGCGATCATGTCGGTCTGCGGGAAGTGCAGGTGCGTGTCGATAAAGCCCGGCATGATGATCTTGCCGCGGTAGTCGTGGACCGTGACGCCTGCCGGCAGGGTAGCCGCCAGCGTGGCGTAGTCGCCGGCCGCCTGCACCTTGCCGCCGTCGACGACCAGCAGCCCGTCCTCATGCCAGTTGAAGGCATCGGGCGTAAAGGCCGGATCGGCGTGGAAGTGCAGCACGCTCGCGCGGTAGGCTTGCAGCTTGTTTGGTGGCGCTATCGACATCAGGTTCTTTCTTGTTCAATCTTGTGCAGGGAGGCGTCTTGCGCTTCCCATACGCCCAGCAGCTGGGCGCATACCGACGCCGCGATCACCGCCGGCGCCTTGTTCCTTATTCCGGGCAGCCCGATCGGGCACACCATCGCTTCGATGCGCGCCGCCTCAAAGCCACGCTCGCGCAGGCGGTGCTCGAACTGCTTGCGCTTCGTGTGCGAGCCGATCAGTCCGAACCACCCGACGCCCGGCCGCGCCATGATCGCTTCGGCCAGGCGCTGGTCTAGCGCGTGGCTGTGGGTCATGACGAGGTAGCTGGCGCCTTCCGGCGCTGCGGCCACCACCGCTTCCGGAGTGTCGGTGACTTCAACCGTCACATTGGCCGGAACCTGTTCCGGGAACATGTCGTCGCGCTCGTCCACCCAGCTTACTGTACATGGCAAGTCTGCGAGCGCGCGTACGATCGCGGCGCCCACATGACCTGCGCCAAACAGCAGCAGGTGGGCGCGCGGCGCGAACACCGCATCGGCCAGCCAGCGGCGCCCCGTCCCGTCCTGCATGACGTGCGTGCCCCGGTCACGCGCAAATGCGGGCGCCGGCGTACCGGCTATCTGAACCCCCGACCCATCGAACAGCGCCGTGCCAGGCGCGCCATCAATGGCTACCAGGCGCCAGCTGTCCTGGCCCGCGCGTTCACGCAGCATCGCTGCCTGCGCGTCGTCGGCCCGTTCAAACAACAGGTGCACCACGCCGCCGCAGCACTGCCCCAGGCCCGGGCCAAGCGCGAAGCGCTCGAAGTGACGCGCGCGTCCGTCCTGCAGCATGGTCCGCGCGATGTCGATGGCGCGCAGTTCGAGGTGCCCGCCGCCGATGGTGCCCGTGACCTTGCGGGCTTCCACCTGCATCCTTGCGCCGGGTTCGCGCGGCACCGAGCCTTCGGCGATGGCCACCGTCACCAGCACTTCCATCACGCCGCCGTTTGCAGTGCCGCTTCCACCGCGGCGATCGACTTCAGGATTTCCTCGCTGGTTGCCGGGGCGTTCAGCGGCGGGTTCACCTTGTGGCCGCCCACGCTCGAGACCGCGTCGCGGATCGCGAAGAACACCGAGAACGGCAGCAGCAGCGGCGGCTCGCCTACCGCTTTCGAGCGGTGGATGCTGTCTTCGACATTACCGTTGTCGAACAGGCGCACGCGGAAGTCCTCAGGGCAGTCGGACACGCCGGGAATCTTGTAGGTGGACGGCGCGTGCGTCATCAGCTTGCCGCCGTCGTTCCACCACAGCTGCTCGGTCGTCAGCCAGCCCATGCCCTGGATGAAGGCGCCTTCAACCTGGCCGATGTCGATTGCCGGATTGAGCGAGCGGCCAGCATCATACAGCGCATCGGCGCGCAGCAGCTTCCACTCGCCGGTCAGCGTGTCGACCACGACTTCCGATACCGCCGCGCCGTAGGCGAAGTACGAGAACGGGCGGCCAGTCATCGTTTTGGGATCCCAGTGCAGGCCCGGCGTCGCATAAAAACCGTCCGACCACAGCTGGACGCGCGCCAGGTAGGCCTTCTGCACCAGTATCGGGAACGGCTCCTCATGGCCGTTGACGAACACGGTATCGGCGGCGAACCGCACGCCTGCCGCGTCGCCGCCATACAGCTTGACCGCGTACGCCGCCAGCCGGTCGCGGATCTGGCGCGCGGCGTCCTGCGCGGCCTTGCCGTTCAGGTCCGCGCCGGTCGATGCCGCGGTGGCCGAGGTATTGGACACCTTGCTGGTATCGGTCGCGGTGGCGCGCACGTTCGACAGGTCCACGCCCAGTTCATGCGCCACCACCTGCATCACTTTGGTGTTGATCCCCTGCCCCATCTCGGTGCCGCCGTGGTTGACGATGATCGAACCGTCCACATAGACGTGAACCAGCGCGCCGGCCTGGTTCAGGTGCGTGACGTTGAAGGCGATGCCGAATTTGACCGGCGTGAGCGCGAGTCCTTTTTTAAGCACCGGGCTGGAAGCGTTGAACGCCTCGATGGCCTGGCGCCGCGCCCGGTATTCGCTGCTTTCTTCGAGTTCGGCCACCAGTTCGTGGATGACGTTATCGACCACCACCTGCCCGTACGGCGTAACGTTGTTATCGGTCCGTCCGTAAAAGTTGATGCGGCGGATGTCGAGCGAGTCGCGTCCGAGGTTGCGCGCGATCTCGTCGATCAAGTATTCGATGGCGATCGCGCCCTGCGGTCCGCCGAAGCCGCGGAACGCGGTATTCGACTGCGTGTTGGTCTTGCCGCAGGCGGCGCGGATGTCAACGTCGGACAGGTAGTAGGTGTTATCGAAGTGGCAGACCGCGCGCGTGGCGACAGGGCCGGACAGGTCGGCCGAATAGCCGGCGCGGCTGACCATGTCGACCCTGGCCGCGACGATCTTGCCGCTGTCGTCGTAGCCAACCTCGTATTCATAATAAAAACAGTGGCGCTTGCCGGTGACCAGCATGTCGTCGTCCCGGTCGGCGCGCAGCTTGACGGGGCGCTTCAGAATGCTGGCGGCGATGCTCGCGGCCGCGCACCACAGCGCGGACTGCGACTCCTTGCCGCCGAAACCGCCGCCCATGCGCCGGCACTCGACCACGATGTTATGCGAATGGACGCCGAGCGCATGCGCCACGACATGCTGCATTTCGCTCGGGTGCTGGGTCGAGCACTGCACCAGCATGCCCTTGTTCTCTTTCGGGATCGCGTAGGCGACCTGGCCTTCGAGGTAGAACTGCTCCTGGCCGCCCACATACAGCTCGCCCTTCACCGAGTGCGGCGCGGCTTCGAACGCGGCCTGGTAGTCGCCGCGCGCCAGGTGCATGGGCGGCAGCACGTACGATTGCGCAGCCTTCGCCGCCTGCGGCGTCAGGATCGCGGGAAGTTCGTCGTACGTCACCTTCGCCAGCCGCGCTGCGCGGCGTGCGTTGTCGTGCGTGTCGGCGATGACGATGAACAGCGGCTGGCCGACGTACATCACGATGCCGTCCGCGAAGATCGGGTCGTCGTGGATGATCGGGCCGCAGTCGTTGGTGCCGGGGATGTCGTCGGCGGTGTAGACAGCGACCACGCCGCGGCTTGCCCGTACCGGCGCCAGGTCCATCGCTACGATCTTTGCATGCGGCTTGCCTGAGAGTCCGAGCGCGCCGTGCAGGGTACCCTGCACCTCCGGGATGTCGTCGGTGTAGGTGGCCTGGCCAAGCACGTGCAGTTCGGCCGACTCGTGCGCGCGCGGCTTGCCGACCACGCTCCATGCGGCGCTTTTCAATACTGGGGAGCCTGCGTCGTTCATCGTGTCCTCCTCAGGCGCGCACGGCGAATGCGTTGACCTGCGCGTCCGTCAGCGGTGCATCCTGGCGCGTCTCGAACCAGTAGCGCTTGAGCAGGTTCTGCGCCGCCTTCATGCGGTATTCGCTAGAGGCGCGCATATCCGACAACGGCTTGTAATCCTGCCCCATGGCCGCCATCGCGGACGTCACCGCAGCTTCCGTCCAGCGCTGCCCGCGCAGCGCCGCTTCGGCTGCACTGGCGCGCTTGGGCGTCGCCGCCATACCGCCGAATGCGATGCGCGCATCGAGCACGATATCGCCGTCGAACGTGAATGCAAACGCCGCGCACACCGCCGAGATATCCTGGTCGAAGCGCTTTGCCAGTTTGTAGGTGCGCAGCCGAACGCCCTTGCGCGGCATCGGCACGCGCAGCGCCTGCACGAATTCGCCCGCCTGCAGGTCCTTCTGCTGGTAGCCGAGGTAAAAATCTTCGAGCGGCATCGTGCGTTCGCCAGCTGGCCCGCGCAGTACCAGCCGGGTGCCGGCCGCGATCAGCCAGGGCATCGAATCGCCGATCGGCGAACCATTGGCCACGTTGCCGCCCAGCGTGCCGGCGTTACGGATCGGGAGCGACGCGAAGCGCTGCCACATCTCGGACAGCTCCTCCGGATAGTGGCGGCACAGCGCCCTGTAGGCTTCCTCGAGCGTGACGCCGGAACCGATCTCGATCATGCCGCCTTCTTCGCGCACGGTCTTCAGGTCGTCGATGTGGCCGAGGTAGATGATGTCGCCCAGGTCGCGCATCTGTTTGGTCACCCACAGGCCGACGTCGGTCGAACCGGCCAGCAGCAGCGCGCCCGGATTGTCGGCACGCAGCCGCACCAGTTCGTCGACCGTGCGCGGCGCATGGAACTGCTGGCCGTCCGCGCTGTAGGTTGTACCCGTCTCCCGCCGCAGCGCCGCCAGCTGGCCCGCCAGCGCCTCACGGTCGAACGATACTGCAGGCAGCTCGCCCATGCGCATGGCTGCGTCGATGATCGGACGGTAGCCGGTGCAGCGGCACAGGTTGCCCGACAGGGCGTCGTCGACCTGGCAGCGCGCCGGCCGCGTGCCCTCCTGTTTCAGGTACATGCCCCACAGGGACATCACAAAGCCCGGCGTGCAGAAGCCGCACTGCGAACCGTGGCATTCGACCAGCGCCTGCTGGACCGGGTGCAGCGTGCCGTCCGGCTGCTGCATGTCTTCGACGGTGAACAGGGCCTTGCCGTCGAGCGTGGGAACCGGCTGGATGCAGGAATTGACTGCCTTCATCTGCAGCTGGCCGTTCTCCAGCGAGCCGATGACGACCGTGCATGCGCCGCAGTCGCCCTCGGCGCAGCCTTCCTTGGTGCCGGTGCAGTGCAGTTCCTCCCGCAAATGCTGCAGGACCGTCTGCGTCGGCGCGGACTTGCTGACCTCGCGCACTGCGCCCTGATAGTAGAAACGGATCGGTTCTGACATTTTTGCCTCGGCTTTATCCCAGCTTACAAGGCTAACACCGGCAACCCGGCCAGGTATATAAAGATGCTGATGTCGGTTATCAGGCAAATGCAATGTAGCGGAGAGATGCTACGACCTCAGTGTAGGCAAGGCTGCATCGAATGCAAAAGTACCTATTACCATTATTGTTGCCAAAATGAACTTTTCATGCGATGCTCCCGAAAATTAACGTGTCAATACCCGAGGGTGAGCATGCCAGCTAACACCGTTTCTCAAGGAAATTTCCGCAAGCAGCACCGCGCCGCGTGGTGGCTGATCGTTGTCGCCTTCGTGATTCCATCGCTGGGCTACCTGCACGGCGCCTACGACGATATCGAGCTGGCATTTACGCTGGTTTGCGCGGTGGTGACGCTGCTCGTGATTGTTGTGGTGGCGTGGACCTTTACGCGGATGAGCAGCGCGCGCACGAAGGCCTATGTCAGGCTGACGGTCGGGTTATTGATTTGCCTGAACACGTCCGTGCATCTTTTCAACGACATCCGCAGCCATGAGGCGTCGCCGCACCAGCAGCAGATGGCCCTGCACGATAACTAGGCTTCGCTGCAGGGATGCGCAGCATGCCAGTGCTGCGCGATATCGATGCGGCGCGTGACCCACACCTTGTCGTGCCGCTGCACGTAATCGAGGAAGCGCGCCAGCGCCGCCGCCCGCCCCGGGCGCCCGACGATGCGGCAATGCAGCCCGACCGACAGCATCTTCGGCTGGTTCAGCCCGTCCGGATCGCCCTCCGCGTACAGCACGTCGAACGCATCCTTCAGGTAATCGAAAAACTGCGTGCCTGAATTAAAACCCTGCATCGCGGCAAAGCGCATGTCGTTCGTATCGAGCGTGTAAGGCACTACCAGGTGCTGCCGGGCGGCCGCCTGGCCATTGGCATCCACAAACTCTACTTTTTTCCAGAACGGCAAGTCGTCGCCGTAATGGTCGGCGTCATACACGAAGCCGCCGTGCTCGACCACCAGCTTGCGCGTTGCCGGCGAATCGCGCCCGGTGTACCAGCCCTGCGGCGCCTCGCCGGTCAGTTCGCGGATGATCTGCACCGCTTCCTGCATGTGCGCGCGCTCGGTCGCCTCGTCGACGTTCTGGTACGAAATCCACTTCAGCCCGTGGCAGGCGATCTCGTGCCCCAGTTCGCGGAAAGCGGCCACCGCTTCCGGATTGCGCTTGAGCGCCATCGACACCCCGAACACCGTCAGCGGCAGCTTGCGCTCGTCGAACATGCGCAGCAGGCGCCACAGCCCGGCGCGCGAGCCGTACTCATACAGCGACTCCATGCTCATGTGACGCATCGGGAACGCCTGCGCGCCGATGATCTCCGACAGGAAGGTTTCCGACGCGGCATCGCCATGCAGCACGCAATTCTCGCCGCCCTCCTCGTAGTTCAGCACGAACTGCAGCGCGATGCGGGCATTGCCCGGCCACTGTGGATGGGGCGGGTTGCGGCCATAGCCGGCCAGGTCGCGCGGGTAGTTATCGTAGGTGGTCATCGATATCGCTGGGATGTGGAATATAAGCTGCATCATATATTGCCTGGCCAGCAAGGGTATATGATCTGGTTCACACACTATATATAGGTAAGCGAATGGGCAAACTCAGTACCCACGTGCTCGATACTACGCAAGGCAAGCCGGGCGTCGGCGTCAAGGTCGAACTGTATGCGGTCGATGGCGGCCAGCGCACGCTGGTCAGGGCCGAGACCACCAACCAGGACGGCCGCTGCAACACGCCCCTGCTCGAGGGCGACGCCATGCGGGCCGGCCAGTACGAGCTGGTGTTCGCCGCCGGCGACTATTTTGCCGCCCAGGGTGTCGACCTGCCGTCGCCGCGCTTCATCGACCGGGTCACCATCGCCTTCGGCATCGCGGACCCGGCCCAGAACTACCATGTGCCGCTGGTGGTCACGCCATGGTCATATTCAACCTACCGCGGCAGCTGAGTTCTCCATAAGAACGATGCCAATCCGGCAAACTTGCTATCCTTGGGGCTTCGCTCGGGAGAGAAAATGTCTTTGCACATAGTTCACTTTATCGGCCCCATCAACCACCATTCCGCTTGCACCATCCGCAACCTGTGCCTGCAGGCGCTGCAAAGCGGCGCCAGCGAAATCGAGCTGCACATGTCCACCGAAGGCGGCAACATGACCGCCGGCTTCGCGCTGTACTTCTTCCTCAAGTCGCTTCCCATACCGCTCACCACGCACAACCTTGGCAGCGTCGAGTCGGTCGGCGTGGTTATTTTCCTGGCCGGGAGCAAGCGCTACGCCTGCCCGGGCACCCGCTTCCTGATCCATCCGCTGCACTGGGGCTTCGGCAACCTGGTTGCGGCCGACCATTCCCGCGTCAGCGAATGGCGCGACTGCCTCGACTTCGACGCCGAGCGCTACGCGCGCGCCTTCGACGAGGCCACACAGGGGGCGCCGGGCCACGTCGATATCCGCCCCAGCCTGTTCGGCAACGCCCGCCTGTTCGACACCGCAGACGCCCTCAAGGCCGGCATCATCCACGAGGCCGTCCAGGCGCGCCTGCCCGCTGCCGGGGCAACATCACACTGGTGGAACGCCTGAATGTATGCGCCTTGCATCAGATGCAATACAATAATTCGACCAGTGATACTTTTACGCAACAAAAAATTCTAATTTTCATCTTTTTGTAATCATTTGTAGCGTCCTCGCGGTTAGAATCGTTTTAGCACGATCGTTCGGCCCAATCCCTGCCGGTAGTTATCCACCCGTTTTGCCAGACGTATTCACCTCTCGAAGACAATTACAATGAACAACCGAATTATCGCAACGATGCTTGCGTTGCCTTTCGCCGTGTCCGCCGCCTACGCAGGCGACACCCCTACTGTCAAAATCAGCGGCTTCGGCACCGGCGCCCTGACCTGGACCGACACCGACCAGGCCCAGTTTGCCCGTCCCAACCAGGCCAGCGGCGCCAAAAAGAGCCCACGCACCGGCGTCGATTCGAACCTCGGCCTGCAGGCCAGTACCGACATCAACCCGTGGCTGTCGGCCACCGCCCAGGGCCTGGTCCGCAAGGACGGCGAAGAAGGCTACGGCGCCGAACTGGCATGGGCTTTCGTCAAGGCCAAGGTGTCGGATAACTTCAGCATCCGCGTCGGCCGCATGGGCCTGCCGGTATTCATGATTTCGGACTACCGCAACGTGGGCTATGCCAACACGATGCTGCGTCCGCCATCGGACATGTACTCGCAGGTTCCGTTCGACAGCATCGATGGCGTCGACGGCACCTGGCAGCAGAACATCGGCGACACCACCCTCACCGCCCAGCTCGCTTACGGCAAGACCAAGCCAGCGCTGAATCCAGGCAACAACTCGCTGGTCCACGTCGACACCAAGGGCCTGCTGGCGCTGAACCTGGTCGCCGAGCATGGCCCGCTGGTCGTGCGCCTCGGCCGCGCCGACGCGAAAGCCACGATCGCCGATTCGGTTCCGCTAAACACGCTGCTGGCTGGCCTGCGCGCCACTGGCGCCGGCTACGGCTTTGCCCAGCTGGCTCCGCTGGCGAACGCCTTGTCGGTCGATGACAAAAAAGTATCGTTCACCTCCGCCGGCGCGATCCTCGACTGGAACAACGTCCTGGTCCAGACCGAAATCGCCAAGCGCAAGACCGACAGCTACATCAACGACACCACCTCGTGGTACGTGATGGGCGGCTACCGCTTCGGCAAGTTCCTGCCGTACGTCAGCCACTCGAACCTGAAGGCCGACGACATCGTCGCCAACACCGTGCCAGCAGCGTGCCCGGCCGGCTACCCGGCTGCCTGCACCCCGACCCTGCGCGCACTGTCGGCTGGCGTCACCAAGCTGACCACCACCGGCACCCAGGGCCAGCAGAGCACCGACACCATCGGCATGCGCTGGGACTTCCACCCGTCCGCAGCACTGAAGGTCCAGGTCGACCGCGTCAAGCCGAAGCACGGCCAGGGCCTGCTGCTGCAGCCTGCCGCCGGTTTCACCGGACCAGTCACCGTCGGCGCAGTTGCCGTCGACTTCGTATTCTAAGGAGCCACGCATGAAACATATCCGTCACCAACTGGCGACCGTGGCCGCAGCGTTTTCCCTGGCACTGCTGGCTGCGCCGGCACAGGCAGAAGTTGTTGTCGTGGTCGGCGCCAAGAGCCCGGCCGCCAGCATGAGCAGCGAGCAGGTCGCCCAGGTATTCCTCGGCAAATCGACGTCGATGACGCCGGTCGACCAGCCTGAATCGGAAGCCATCCGCGGCGAGTTCTACAAGAAGGTCGCCGGCAAGGACGCCGCCCAGGCCAAGGCACTGTGGTCGAAGCTGGTATTTACCGGCAAGGCTTCGCTGCCGAAGGAACTGGCTGGCAGTGCCGAAGTCAAGAAGGCCGTGGCAGCCGACCCGAAAGCCATCGGCTACATCGACAAGAGCGCGCTGGACGGTTCCGTCAAGGCAGTCCTGAGCGTCCCTTAAGCCGCTACCCGCACTTTTCCCGCCGCTAATCCGCGCCCGGTTCAGCTGGATCGGGCGCCAACGACATGCTGTCCCCTGGGGCGGCATGTCATGTTTTCTGGAGTCGCAATGAGTATCAAACGTAAGATCTGGGCCCTGCCCGCGATCTCGACCCTCATCTTCAGTGTCGGCGTCGGGGCAAGTGCATATATCGCCGCTGGCGCCCTCGGTTCGATCCGCACCACCGGCAATGTCGATTACCCAGTCCTCGACAGCGCCAAATCGCTGTCGCTGGAAGTGGCCGCCATTACCGACGGGCTGCGCGACGCCGTGACCGAAGGCGACAAGGCGCGCCTGGACCAGATTTCGGAACAGGCCAACAAGGTACGGGCCAACATCAGCAAACTGGGCCAGATCCCGGGCCAAACCGCCACCGGCGCACGCCTGGGCAAAGAATTCGATGCGTACTACGCGCCGGCGCTGTCGGCTGCGCGCATCATGCTGGAAATGGAACAGGGCGACCCAGGTGCGACCGTCACGCGCATGCAAACCGCGCTGGCCGCGCTGACGGCCGACCTGCAAAAGACAAATACCGCGGCACAGGCGCAGTTCAAGGCCGGCATCGGCGCCAGCGAAGAAAAAGTCCGCAGCGTGCTGTGGGCCATCGTGGCCGCCGCGCTGGCAGTGGTTGCCAGCCTGGTGCTGGTGTCGTGGTTCGTCGTCAAGGCGATCTGGCAGCAACTCGGCGGCGAGCCTGAGTACGCGCGCGCGATTGCCCGCTCGGTTGCCGACGGCGACCTGTCGATGCACATCGCCACCGAAAAGAACGACACCACCAGCTTGCTGGCCGCGCTGCGCGACATGCGCGCCAAGCTGGGCAATATGGTGGCCGAGATCAAGACCTCGGCCGAAACCATCAATGTCGCCAGCGCCGAAATCGCCAGCGGCAACGCCGACCTGGCCGCGCGTACCGAGTCGCAGGCTGCCAGCCTGGACCGCACCACGCAAGCGATGCAGGGCCTGACCAGCACCGTGCGCAAGAATGCCGGCAATGCCACCGAAGCCAATGCGCTGGTCATGTCGGCGTCCGATGAAGCTACCCGCGGCGGCCACGTCGTCAGCGGCGTGGTGACCACGATGGGCGACATCAACGCGTCGGCGAAAAAGATCGTCGACATCATCGCCGTCATCGACGGCATCGCGTTCCAGACCAACATCCTGGCGCTGAATGCGGCGGTCGAGGCCGCGCGCGCCGGCGAGCAGGGCCGCGGCTTTGCCGTGGTCGCCTCGGAAGTGCGCAACCTGGCCCAGCGCAGCGCTGCGGCGGCCAGGGAGATCAAGCAACTGATCGGCGACTCGGTGGCCAAGGTGGACGCCGGTTCGCAGCTGGTCGACCAGGCCGGCGTGACCATGGGTCAGATCGTGGAGTCGGTACGCAAGGTGGCCGCGATCATGGTCGAGATCAATGCATCGAGCCAGGAGCAGTCGGCCGGCATCGACGACATCGGCCGCGCGATTGCCAGCATGGACGAGATGACGCAGCAGAATTCGGCACTGGTGGAAGAAGCGGCAGCCGCCGCCGAATCGCTGACCGAGCAGACTGACCAGCTGAGCGGCGCGCTGGGGATGTTCAAGCTGGCGCAGGCCGGCCATGCGGCGGTTCCGAAGCAGGCTGTACTGGCGATTGGTAACTAAACGTCACATCGGCGGATGCGCGCTTTGCGCTTATCCGCCGGACTTCCTCCCCCCGTTCGCTTGTGTACAAACTTGCATCAACCCTCCCCTTCCTCTAGAATTCACAGCTCAGCGGTAGCCTGGAGGCCCGCCCCGCCTGGCCCCGGACTCATGTGAGCGCCGACCAGTTTTCTGTGCAAGTTTTCTGACGGTGACCCTTGGATACCGTGCCGCTTTGGGTGCTGCTTCTCGCACTCGCATTCCTGATCCTGTTTTCGGCCTTTTTCGCCATGGCGGAAACGGCGCTGATGTCGGCCAACCAGTTCCGGCTGCGCGCGATGGCCAAACGCGGCCACCGCGGCGCGCGCTCGACCCTGTGGCTGCTTGACCGCACCGACCGGCTGCTGTCGCTGATCCTGATCGCCAATACCGTCGTCAACGCCGCCGCCACGGCGCTCGTGACCGGCATCGCCATCATGTTCTTCGGCTACGACGAGGCGATGATCGCCCTTGCCATCGCCGCACTGGTGTTCCTGCTGGTGGTGTTAGCGGAAATTACCCCGAAGCGCATCGGCGCGCGCTACCCGGAAAACATCTCCCTGTCGGCTGCCACCCTGCTGCGCCCCCTGATGGCCGTCTCGCAGCCGCTGATCTGGTTCGTCAACCTGTTCGTCTCGGCCATCCTGTACGTGCTGCGCATCCGCCGCCGCAACTCCGACGACGACCGGGTCTCCACGGAAGAGCTGCGCGCCATCGTGCTCGAGGGCGGCAACTTCATCCCGCAAAAGCACAAGAGCATCCTGCTCAACCTGTTCGACCTGGAAAACATCTCGGTCGAGGACATCATGACCCCGCGCGCCCAGATCGAGGCGCTGAACCTGGCCGTGCCGGTCGACGAGATCAAGCGCCAGCTGACCACCTGCTATCACAACAAGCTGCCGGTCTACGAGGGCGAGATCAACCAGATTGCCGGCATCCTGCACGTGCGCCATGCGGTCGCCCTGCTCAATGAAGAGGAAGAACTGACGGTCCAGCACTTCCGCGACCTGCTCAGCACCCCCTACTTCATCCCTGAAGACACCAGCGCGCTGGCCCAGCTGCAGTATTTCCAGGAAAACAAGGAACGCCTCGGCATCATCGTCGACGAATACGGCGAAGTGCAGGGCCTGGTGACGCTCGACGACATCATCGAGGAGATGATCGGCGAGTTCACCACCTCGGTGCCGGGCGCGTCGCGCAGCGAAACCTTCAGCTGGGACGCCAACGGCGCCTGCCTGCTCGACGGCGCCACGCCGCTGCGCGACATTAACAAGCAGCTCGGCCTCGGCTTCTCGCTGGACGGCCCGAAAACCCTGAACGGCTTGCTGCTGGAACAGCTGCAGGAAATCCCGGACGCCCCGATCGCCATCAAGATGGGCAACTGCGTCATTGAAGTGCTGCACGTCCAGAACCAGGCCATCAAGGTGGCCCGCCTCCAGCGCCTGCCCGCCAAACAGTATATTTAAGACAATTACTGGCGGCGGTGCCATTTCGTCTACGTGGTATGCACGCCTCTGCACGGGACACAAACGCTTTACAAATATGATGCCCAGAGGCATGATCTACGGCAACACGCCGTATCGGGCCAGTCCCAGGCACGGCGCCTTTGTCGTCTTTTGATCATTTAACCACGCGCGCATATGGCAGCAGTTCTCCCGAACACGGCTTCAGGCACACCGATGTCGGGATTGGCACGTGCGCTGGTGCAGGCCGGCCGCTTGCCGGCGGCCCAGGCCGACACGCTGCAAAAGCAGGCCGCCACCGACAAGGTGCCGTTCATCGACGCCTTGCTTGGCAGCGGCAGCATCAACGCGCGCGACCTGGCCGCCTTCTGCGCCGAAACCTTCGGCTACCCGCTGATGGACCTGCAGACGCTCAACCTCGACGCGCTGCCGCCGAAAGCCATCGACGACAAGCTGATGCAGGGACAGCGCGTAGTCGCGCTCGCCAAGCGCGGCAACAAGCTGTCGGTGGCGATCTCGGACCCGACCAACACCCAGGCCCTTGACCAGATCAAGTTCCAGAGCGAAGCCTCGGTCGAGCCGGTGATCGTGGCGCACGACACCCTGGTCGCCCTGCTCGCCAAGCTGATGAAGAGCGCCGAGCAGACGCTGAGCGAGATGGTCGGCGACGACCAGGACATCCAGTTCGCCGAAGACGACACCCAGTCCGCGCCGATCGCCGAGGCCACCAACGACATCGAAGACGCGCCGATCGTCAAGTTCCTCAACAAGATCCTGATGGACGCGGTCAACATGGGCGCGTCCGACATCCACTTCGAGCCGTTCGAAAAGTTCTACCGCATCCGCCTGCGCGTCGACGGCGTGCTGCGCGAACACGCCCAGCCGCCGATCACGATCCGCGACAAGCTGGTCTCGCGCATCAAGGTGCTGGCCAAGCTCGACATCTCGGAAAAGCGCGTGCCGCAGGACGGCCGCATGCGCCTGATCCTGTCGCCGGTCAAAGCCATCGACTTCCGCGTCAGCACCCTGCCCACGCTGTTCGGCGAAAAGACCGTGATGCGTATCCTTGACGCGACCCAGGCCCAGATGGGCATCGACGCGCTCGGCTACGACCCGGACCAGAAGGAACTGCTGCTCGACGCGATCCAGCGCCCGTACGGCATGGTGCTGGTGACCGGCCCGACCGGCTCGGGCAAGACGGTGTCGCTGTACACCTGCCTGAACGTGATCAACAAGCCCGGCATCAACATCTCGACCGCGGAAGACCCGGCCGAGATCAACCTGCCCGGCGTAAACCAGGTCAACGTCAACGACAAGGCCGGCCTGACTTTCCCGGTGGCGCTGAAATCCTTCCTGCGCCAGGACCCGGACATCATCATGGTCGGCGAGATCCGCGACCTGGAAACCGCCGACATCGCGATCAAGGCCGCGCAGACCGGCCACATGGTGTTCTCGACCCTGCACACCAACGACGCGCCATCGACTTTGACGCGCCTGATGAACATGGGCGTGGCCCCGTTCAACATCGCCTCGTCGGTAATCATGATCACCGCCCAGCGCCTGGCGCGCCGCCTGTGCACCTGCAAGAAGCCGGTCGAGACCTCGCGCGCGATCCTGCTGGCGGCCGGATTCAGGGAAGACGAACTCGAAGGCGACTGGAAGCCGTACGGACCGGTCGGCTGCGAACGCTGCCTCGGCGGCGGCTACAAGGGCCGGGTCGGCATCTATCAGATCATGCCGATCTCCCCGGCGATCGAAAAAATCATTCTTGCGCACGGCAACTCGATGGAAATCGCGGCGCAGTCGGAGGCCGAGGGCGTCAAGTCCTTGCGCCGTTCAGGCCTGATGAAGGTGAAGCAGGGATTGACCAGCCTGGAAGAAGTACTCGGCTGCACCAACGAATAGGAACTATAAATGGCAACGTCACAAGCAAAAACCGCCGGCCAGGTCAAGGAAATCGTCTACAGCTGGGAAGGCAAGGACAAGTCCGGCAAGACCGTGCGCGGCGAACTGCGCGCCGGCGGCGAAGCCATCGTCAACGTGACCTTGCGCCGCCAGGGCGTGATGGTCACCAAGGTCAAGAAGAAGGTCTACCGCAGCGGCAAGAAGATCACCGACAAGGACATCTCGATGTTCACGCGCCAGCTGGCCACGATGATGAAGGCTGGCGTGCCGCTGCTGCAGTCGTTCGACATCGTCGGCAAGGGCCACGCCAATCCGTCGATGGCCAAGCTGATCATGGACCTGCGCAGCGACATCGAGACCGGCACCAGCCTGAACAACGCATTCCGCAAATACCCGCTCTACTTCGACCCGCTGTTCTGCAACCTGGTGGGCGCCGGCGAGCAGGCCGGTATCCTGGAAGACCTGCTGACCCGCCTGGCGATCTACAAGGAAAAAACCATCGCGATCAAGGCCAAGATCAAGTCGGCCCTGATGTATCCGATCTCGATTTTGGCGATCGCGTTCGTGGTTACCGCGGTCATCATGATCTGGGTGGTGCCGGCTTTCAAATCGGTGTTCCAGAGTTTCGGCGCCAACCTGCCGGCGCCGACCCTGATGGTGATGGCGATCTCGGAATTCTTCGTCGCGTGGTGGTGGCTGATCTTCGGCGGCATCTTCGGCGCGGTGTACTTCTTTTTCCAGGCGTGGCAGCGTTCGCTCAAGGTGCAACGCTTCATGGACGTCACGCTGCTGAAGGTGCCGGTGTTCGGCGCCGTCATCCGCAAGGCGACGATCGCGCGCTGGACGCGAACGCTGGCGACCATGTTCGCGGCCGGCGTGCCGCTGGTCGAAGCGCTCGACTCGGTCGGCGGCGCCGCCGGCAACGCGGTCTACCTCGACGCCACGCGCAAGATCCAGAATGAAGTCTCGACCGGCACCAGCCTCACCTCTGCCATGCAGAACGCCAACGTGTTCCCGAACATGGTGACGCAGATGGTGCAGATCGGCGAAGAATCCGGCTCGCTCGACGCCATGCTGGGCAAGGTGGCCGACTTCTTCGAGGAAGAAGTCGATGAAGCCGTGGGCGCGCTGGCGTCCTTGATGGAGCCGCTGATCATGGTGATCCTGGGCGTGCTGATTGGCGGCCTGGTGATCGCGATGTACCTGCCGATCTTCAAGCTGGGCGCGGTCGTCTGACGTTTTCGCCCTCCCCCGGTGCTGCTCACAGCGGCACCGGTATCGTCCTGCGCCTGGGGTTTAACTAAATCCTAACGCCATCTTAACGCTGCGGTAACCGCGGCAATGTTAAGCTGCGGCCTGCCTCGCGCCGGATTGACGCCCAAAGCGGCGTGTGAGGGTACCGGACGCAGGTTGACGATGACACAGGCAGGAAACACCCGGGGACTGGCCGGCGATTGGACACGCCAGCTCGCAAAGTTCACGGTGTGGACCGGCCCGTATGCACCCATGGCCTACCTGCTGCTGTTCGGGCTGGCCGTGCTGTCGCTGTCGCGTGCCCTCTTGGTTGCATGGCAATGGGACCGCGTGCAGGCGACCGGAATCGCGGCCGAGGTGATGGCGTACGGCATACGCGCCGACCTGATTATCCTGGGATATTTCCTGCTGCTCCCCCTTCTTCTTGCGCCCTTGATCGCGCACCGCGGGTCAGCCCGGCTGTGGAGAGCTTTCACGGTGTCATGGGCCGGAACGGCACTGATGTTCATCATTTTCATGGAACTGGCTTCGCCACAGTTCATCCTGCAGTACGACGCCAGACCCAACCGCCTGTTCATCGAATATCTCGCCCATCCGGCCGAAGTGTTTTCCACCTTGTGGCATGGATTCCGCGCCGCCTTGCTGCTTGGCCTGGCCGGAACGGCCGTGTTGAGCGTGACCCTGTTCAAGGTGCTGCACACCGCATGCGCACGCCTGACGATGTGGCCGTCCAGCCGGCTGCTCCTTAGCTGGCCGCTTCTGTTCGTGCTGGTGTTTTTCCAGATCCGCTCGACTACCGCGCACCGTCCCGCCAATCCCGCCCTGTTTGCATTAACGGGCGATGCGATGGTCAATTCCCTGATCATCAATTCGCCGTGGTCCGTGTTCGACGCCATCAATTCGATGCGCAAAGAGGCACGCTCTTCCGAAATTTATGGCGTGCTTGACCGCGAAAAGGTGGTCGACGTGGTCAGGTCGGCCCCATGGCTGCGCGACCTGGCGTTCACGTCGGCGCAGCTGCCCACCCTGCACCGCCAGCAAGCGGCAGTGGTGCGCGACAAGCCGCTGAACCTGGTGGTGATCCTTGAAGAGAGCCTCGGCGCGACTTTCGTGGAATCGCTGGGCGGCTTGCCGGTGACGCCGGAGCTTGAAAAACTCCGGCACCAGGGATGGTGGTTCGAGCAACTGTACGCGACCGGGACCAGGTCGGTCCGCGGCATCGAGGCGGTGGTGGCCGGATTCCCGCCGACGCCGGCGCGCAGCGTGGTCAAGCTGTCGCTGGCGCAGCAGAATTTCTACACGCTGGCGCTGGGATTGGGCAAACAGGGCTACCACACCGAGTTCGTCTACGGCGGCGAGGCGCACTTCGACAATATGCGCGGCTTCTTCACCGGAAACGGGTTCCAGCATGTGGTCGACCGGGGCGACATGCAGCCGCGGTTCGAAGGCAGCTGGGGGGCGTCCGATGAAGATTTGTTCGACAAATCACTCGAACGGCTGGCGCTGCTGCATGCGCAAGGCCGGCCTTTCTTCAGCCTGATCTTCAGCTCGTCCAACCATGAGCCGTTCGAGTTTCCTGACGGAAGAATTCGATTGCACGACCGCTCAAAACAAACGGTCGCCAATGCGGTGAAATACGCTGATTTCGCCCTCGGACAATTTATTGCCAAGGCAAAGAAGGAAGCGTACTGGAACGACACCGTTTTCCTGATCGTGGCCGACCATGACAATCGGGTGTATGGCGACAGCCTGGTGCCGATCAAGAAATTCCATATTCCCGGCCTGATCCTGGGCGCCGGTATCGAACCCCGGCGCATCAAGCCGATTGCCAGCCAGATCGACCTGGCGCCGACTTTGCTGTCCCTGATCGGCGTCAGCAGCGAACATCCCATGATCGGACGCGATTTCGCAAAGGACAGCGAAACGCCGGGACGGGCGCTGATGCAGTTCGGGGACTATTTCGCATGGCTCGAGGGTACGTCGGCCACTGTCCTGCGGCCTGGGAAAGCGCCGATGCTCGGTAGCTACGATGCCGCCAGCGGCGCCCTGCAGTTCAGCGCCAGCCAGCCTTCGCCGCTGCAGGTGGAAACCGCCATGGCCCATGTCATGCTGCCATCGCTGCTGTACCGCGAGCAGCGTTACCGGCTGGCTCCGTGACGTGTTTTCCGGCGCGCGGTACGTTATGATTGCCTAGCCGAGGCTGGCGTCCCCCCACCTATTTCTGAACCATGCGCATTCTTATCATTGAAGACAACCAGGACATCGTGGCCAACCTGTACGGGTTCTTCGAACCGCGGGGGCATGCGCTCGATTCCGCGTTGAACGGCTATGCCGGCCTGGCGCTGGCCCGCGAAAATGCTTACGACGTGATCATCCTCGACGTCATGATGACGGGAATGAATGGCGTGGAGATGTGCCGCAAACTGCGTGGCGAACTTCTGATCAACACGCCGGTGATCATGCTGACGGCGCGCGATACCTTGCAGGATAAACTCACCGGCTTCCACAGCGGCGCGGACGACTACCTGGTCAAGCCATTCTCGCTGGCCGAGCTCGACGTGCGCCTGCACGCCCTGGTGCGCCGGTCGCGCCACAATGCGGCAGGCAGCACAACCTTGCAGGTGGGCGCGCTTAGTTTTAATACTGCCACCTACCGCGCCGCCCGTGGCGGGCGCACCCTTTCCCTCACCAAGACCGGATTTATCCTTCTCAAAGCCCTGATGCAAAACGCGCCGCACGTCGTCACGCGGGAGCATCTCGAATTCCAGATCTGGGGCGACAACCCGCCCGACAGCGATGCCCTGCGCACCCATATCCACGCGCTGCGGCAGACGCTGGACAAGGCCGAGCCCTACGCGATGCTGCATACCGTGCCCGGCATCGGCTATCAATTAATGACCCCCGATGAAGCCCTCTGATTCGCTTGGCAAGGGCATTGTCAGGGCCTATCTGCTGTTCGCCGTCGCCTTTTCCGTGTTCTTCGCCGTCGTCGCAGCCGCGGTGGTCGAGGGAATCGAAGTACGCATCGTCGATGACCGTCTTGAAGAAGTCGCGGCATGGGCCGCGCCGCGCTACGCCGCCGGCCTTGCGGTCGACATGCCGGCCGGGCTGAGTTTCCACCAGGGCGGCGACATCCCCCCCGCGCTTCGCGGCCTGTCCCCTGGAATACATGAAGTCAGCGTCGACGGGATCGGCCTGCATGTCTTTGCCGGCGCGGGAAAAGCAGGCCCGTTTGTGGCCGTCGATCGCAAGAGCAACTACGAGAAGCTCGAGGTGGAAGTGTATTCGATGTTGCTGCTGTGCCTGGTCGGCTTCCTGGCCATGTCGGTCATGCTCGGCCGTTACATGGCGCGCCGCTTCGTGACGCCGATCATCGACCTGTCCACCGCCGTGACCGAGCGCAGGCCGAACCTGCCGCTGCTCGACAACAACGATGAGCTCGGTATCCTGGCGCGCTCGTTCGCCGAGCATACCGGCGAGCTGAAAGCGTTCCTGGAGCGCGAGCGGGCGTTCGCCGGCGACGTCAGCCACGAGCTGCGCACACCCCTCACCGTCATCAGCGGCGCGGCCGAGTTATTAATGCTGGATCATCACGGCGGTTCGGCCTCGTATGCCGCCAGCGAACGCATTCATCGCGCGGCACGGGAGGCGGCGCACAGCGTCGACATCCTGCTGCTGCTCGCCCGGACGCCCGAACGGATCGAAGCGGAGGCATTCAATCTCGCTGCCCTCCTCGAGGAGGAAGTCGGGCGCAACCAGGCGCTGGTGACGGGCAAGCCGGTGTCCCTGGCATTCGGCGGCGGCGCCGATTTCGGGGTTGCCGCGTCGCGCCGGCTGGTGGCCGCCGCGGTGGGCAACCTGATCCGTAACGCCTGCCTGTACACCGATCGCGGCACCGTGGACGTGTCGATGGACGGCCGCAGCGTGGTGGTGCGCGATACCGGCCGCGGCCTGCCCGCCGCCGTGCTTGCGATGCTGTCGAACGATAGCGCCGCACCGCGCCTGCAAGGATCGGAAGGCACCGGGCTTGGACTGGCGCTGGTCAAGCGCATCTGCCGCCAACTGGACGCGACACTGGACGTCACACCGCAGCAGCAAGGCACCATTTTCCGGATCCGTTTTCCGGCGATTTGACGCAGGCGTCCCAGGCATGGAGCAGCACTGGTGCCCGCCGTCAGAAACGTTCGGACAGCCCACCCAGGAAGTCGCTTACCCGCGAAGGCGCGACCGGTTTCGTAAAATGCATGTCGAATCCGGCCTCCTTTGAACGGGCCAGGTCATCCTTCGCGCCCCATCCCGACACTGCAACGATAATGGTGCGGTCCAGTCCCTCAATTTCCCTCAGCCGGCACGCCACTTCGTAGCCTGTCATATCGGGCATGCCGATATCGAGGAAGACGACGTGCGGCTGAAATTGACCGGCCATCTGCAACGCTTGCCGTCCACCGTGCGCAACCTTCAGCTCGTGGCCATACAGCTCAAGCAGCGACGATAAGGTCATTGCCGCATCCACATTGTCGTCCGTTACAAGGATGCGCAGGGTTTTTCCTGCGCTGGCCGCATCCGATGCCGCATCCGCATCCGGGAGAAACGCCGTTTTCGCGACGTCGATCGGAAGCCGGACCACGAACGTGCTGCCCTTGCCCGCGCCTTCGCTGAATGCTTCGACCGTGCCGTCGTGCAGGCTGACGAGCTGGCGCACCAGCGACAGTCCGATCCCGAGCCCGCCTTGGGAGTGGTGCATATTGCGCCCGACCTGGCTGAACATGTCGAACACCGATTCCAGCGAATCCGCGGGGATGCCGATGCCGTTATCGGTGATGGAAATGACCGCCTGGCCGCCGTCCTGCTCCACCGTCAGCTTGATCTTGCCGCCATGCGGCGTGTATTTCGCCGCATTCGTCAACAGGTTGCCGACGACCTGGGCAATGCGCGCCGGGTCCGCGCTCACCGGAAGCGCCGCACTGTGCAGCTTCAGGCTGAACTCATGATGTCCCTTCTCGATCAGGGGAAGGCTGGTCTCGACGGCGTTGGAAACGATCGACTTCAGGTCGACCGCTTCCTTCTTGATGTCGACTTTGCCGTTGGTAACGCGGGCAATATCGAGCAGGTCGTTAATCAGGTGCGACAGCTGCTTTACCTGGCGCTCGATCATGCCCCGCACGTTGACGACGGTTTCGGCATTGTCGGCGCGCATGCGCATGATTTCCAACCCCGTAAGAATGGGGGCCAGCGGGTTGCGCAGCTCATGGGCCAGGACTGCCAGGAATTCGCTCAGGTTCTTGTTCGATTTCGCCACTTCGTCGAACAAGGCGCGCTGGTTCGTTTCAGCCAGGCGCAGCGCCGCTTCGGTACGTTTGAAGGCATCGATGTTCGTGACGATGGTCACCAGGCCCCTGGGCACGCCGGCGCCGTCCTTGAGTGGCACTGCGGCCACTTGCGTCCATATGTCGCTGTCGTCATCCTGGCGATACAGCGCTTCGATGCCAGGGACCACCCGTTCGCCGTGCAATGCACGCTGGCCCGGCCAGTCATGCGGCGGATAAGGACGGCCATCGGCATGGAACGCCCGCCACCGGTCGTGCCGGCTGTCGTCCAGTGAGGGCAATACGTTGGTCGGCAAATATTGATGCATTTCGCGGTTGGAGAGCAGCATTTTGCCTTGCTGGTCGGCCACCGCGACCCCGACCGGCAGTGCCTCGAATACGGCCGCGAGCATCTCCTGCGTCTCGACGAGCGCCTGCTCGGCCTGCTTTCGGTCGGTAATGTCGAGCACATTGCCGACGAATCCGAGAAAGTCGCCAGCGGCGGAAAAGCGCGGACGGCCGGTATCGATGACCCAGCGGTAGCTGCCGTCGAGCCGAAGAATCCGGTGCTCGAGCTTGAACTCCTGTTTGCGCCGGTTCGCGCTCAGGAAGGCCTGCATCGCCGCGTCCCGGTCGTCGGGGTGGATCACCGCGGTCCAGCCAAGGCCAAGCCCCTCTTCGTGGCTTTGCCCCGTAAATTCATGCCATCCGCGCGACAGGAACGAGCAGGCGCCATCGGGCTCGGTTACCCACAGCATCGCCGGCGCTGCGTCCGCAAGATCGAGGAACCGCGCTTCGCTGCGCTTGAGCGCCCGTTCGGCGCGTTGGCGTTGCAGTACGACGGCAGCCTGGTTGGCGCCCACGCCCAGCAACAGGCGCTCGCTCTCCGATGGAAAAACAGGCCGCCGGGAACCGACGACAATCGTGCCGATATCGCCAGTGATCCCGAAACGTACGACGCTGAGGCGCAACCGCCCCTCGCCGAAGGGCTGGGGAATCGATGCCGGCTGGTCGTCCGATTGTCCCGGAATGCTGTCGGCGGCAGCCCGTGCCGCCGGCAGCAACACGGCCTCCGCATCTGGCTGGCGGCTGCGAATGACGTCGATTGCGGCGCTTTCTGCGCTCGCCGGCAGGCGGATGTAGGCCACATCCAGGTCGAGCGTCTTCACCAGGACGCTGGCCAGGCTGCCGATCACGCCGGCGGGCTCCAGGCTGCCCCAGATCGCCGGCAGCGTCGTCAACGCGACCAGGTCGCGCATGGTTTGCCGCAGGCTGTCTGCGTCCGGGCCGTGCCCGCCTTGGGTCTGCATATTGCTCAACGCGGCGTCAGGCAGTGACGTCAGCCTGGCGGTCGCCGGACATCTTTCGCGCCTCAAGTTCCTGCAGAATCTGTTCGGCGGGCACGTAGAACGGGTTCTCCTGGAGAATGCCGCCGATGATGACCATCGGGTGGGTGCGCATGATGTCGATCACGACGCTGGCATCGAACTGCGAGAGGTCGTAGGTGCAGACAACGGGATCATGCTGCACCGGGAGCGCCTGGTTCAGGCGTGCTTCGTATTCGACGATATCGTTGACTCCGGGACGGTCTTCCAGCGCCCACGACATGCTGGCGATATTGCGCGATATTTTTCCGGCCGGAGCATTGCCTGGTGCGATCATCTTCAGCAAGGTTTCGATCATGCGATGCTGGTCGAAATGGCCGTCCTGCAAATAGGTTTCGCCCCAGGTGCGCACCTCGAGCTGCCCTTGCTCTTGCGCTGCGGCGGTGTCGACGCCTGCCTGTTCCAGCCGGTCCAGGTGGGAAGCGCGATAGTCCGGGCTCACGATGTGGAAGGCCCGGTCGCCGTTC
>DASWSX010000103.1:0-11600 GCA_036402435.1 Telluria sp.
AAGAACACGGCTGCCACGAAGGTCAGCGCCGAAATCACGTTGAAAATCAACGCATGGCGCATGAAGGGAATATCTTTCTTGATGCGGAAAAATTCCATCTCGAATCCTGTAATAGTGAGTGCTGATTATTTCTCGGCCGACAGGCCAGGCGTCCAGACGGTGCCGATCGATACCTTGGTCAGCTTTTTCTTGCGGCCGTACCAGAGGTTGACGACGCCGCGCGACACGAACACAGCCGAGAACATCGAGGTCAGGATACCCAGGCAGTGCACGATCGCGAAACCGCGCACCGGACCGGAACCGAACACCAGCAGCGCGATACCGACGATCAGGGTGGTGATGTTGGAGTCGAGAATGGTGGCCCAGGCGCGGTCGAAACCGGCGGCAATCGATGCCTGCGGGCTGTTACCGGCACGTAGCTCCTCGCGGATGCGCTCGTTGATCAGCACGTTCGAGTCAATCGCCATACCCAGCGCCAGCGCGATCGCGGCGATGCCCGGCAGGGTCAGCGTTACCTGCAGCAGCGACAGCAGCGCCAGCAGGAACAGTACGTTGGCCGCCAGCGCCAGCGTGCTGAAGATACCGAACAGGTGGTAGTAGACGATCATGAAGATGGCGATCGCGACGAAGCCGTACAGGGTCGAGTACAGGCCCTTGGCGATGTTCTCGGCGCCCAGCTGCGGGCCGACGACACGCTCTTCAATCACTTCCATCGGGGCCGACAGCGCGCCGGAACGCAGCAGCAGCGCCAGCTCGGTCGCTTTCTCCGCACTGCCCATGTTGGTGATCTGGAACGAGCTGCCGAATTCGCTCTGGATGGTCGGGGCCGACAGCACCGTGTACTTGCCTTTTTCTTTCAGCAAGATCGCCATGCGCTGGCCGATGTTGTCGCGGGTCAGCAGGCGCATCTTGCGGCCGCCGTCGCCGTTCAGGTCAAGGCTGACCGCCGGCTGCTGATTCTGGTCAAGGCTCGCTACCGCACTGGAAATGTAATCGCCGGTCAGGACCACGTCTTTCGATACGACGATCGGACCGCCCTGCTCGGGCCCGAACAGTTCGGAGCTGAGCGGAATGTTGGCGGCCGATTCGGTGCCTGGCACGACCGACTTGTCGACCATGCGCAGTTCCAGCGTCGCGGTGCGGCCGATGATGTCTTTCGCGTGGGCGACGTCCTGCACGCCTGGCAGCTGGACCACGATGCGCTCGAGCCCTTGCTGGGCGATGATCGGTTCGGACACGCCCAGTTCGTTGATACGCTTGGACAGGGTCGCGATGTTCTGCTTGACGCCCTCTTCCACCGTGCGCTTGAGCGCTTCCGGCTTCATCGTGACGACCAGCTTCAGGTTTTCGCCTTCGCCGGCATCGGCAAAGGCCAGGTCGGCGGCCTGGTTCGACAGCGCTTCACGCGCGGCGGTACGGGTGGCGGCATCGCGGAAGTTGACCTCGATGGCATTGCCAACACGTTCGATACCCGCGTGGCGAACGTTCTTCTCGCGCAGCTGGCTGCGGACGGTCGACTGGATTCCCTTGACGCGTGTGTCGAGGGTCGCGGCCGCATCGACCTGCAGCAGGAAGTGCACGCCACCGCGCAAGTCGAGGCCGAGGTTCATCGGCAGGGCGCCCAGCGCCTGCATCCATCCCGGTACATTCTTGACGAGGTTGACTGTGACGATGTAATCAGGATCTGCCGGATCGCGGTTGAGCGCGCGTTCCAGCGCCAGCTTGGCCTTGAACTGTTCATCCGTGGTGCCAAACAGCGCACGCACATAGCTGCTGCTGCCTGTCCCGTCCCGGGTGATGCCGTCGGTCTTGATGCCTTCGGCTTTCAGTGCCGACTCGACCTGGGCCGAGGTGGCATCGCTGATCTTGACCGTTGCCTTGCCAGTTGTAACCTGGAGCGCCGGTGATTCCACGAAGTAGTTAGGTGCCGTGTACAGCGCAGCGAGCAGCAGCGCGACGACGATCAGGATGTATTTCCAGACGGGATAGCGATTCATAGTGTTCCAGCGTTCGATGTTGAGCAGGCGGGCGGCGCAGGGCCGCCCGTCAGGCTTACAGGGACTTGATCGTGCCTTTTGGCAGCAGCGTGGTGACCGAGTGCTTCTGCACGACGATCTCGGTGTTCGGTGCGATTTCAACGGTCACGTAGGTGTCGTTTACCTTGCTGACCTTGCCGAGGATACCACCGGCGGTGATCACTTCATCGCCCTTGGCCAGCGCATCCATCATGGCTTTCTGCTCTTTCGCGCGCTTTTGCTGCGGGCGGATCATCAGGAAGTACATGACCACGAACATCAGGATCAGTGGCAGGAAGGTCGACAGGTTGCCCATCAGGCCAGGATCTGCTGCTGGGGTTGCTGCGGCTTGCGCATAAGCGTTGGAAATAAACACGGTGACTCCGTTTGTTAGTTGGTCTGGTAAAAAAAGTAGCGCTGTATTCTAGCACCGGCTGGGATGATGTAAGTCATTCCGGTATGTTGCGACAGTAATTCTTATTGCAAGTATTTACAATGCGCGATCAAATCCCCCGCGCCCGCTCCTCATTGAACTGCAACCTGAACGCATGGAAGCGGTCCTCGTCAATCGCGTCGCGCATATCCTGCATCAGCTGCAGGTAGTAATGCAGGTTGTGGATCGTGTTCAGCCGCGCGCCCAAAATCTCCTTGGAGCGGTGCAGGTGGTGCAGGTAGGCGCGCGTGAAGTTCTGGCAGCAATAGCAGCCGCAGGTCTCGTCCAGCGGGGTGTTGTCTTCCTTGTAACGCGCATTCTTGATCTTGATGTCGCCGAAACGGGTGAACAGCCAGCCGTTGCGCGCATTCCGGGTCGGCATCACGCAGTCGAACATGTCGACGCCGTTGGCCACGCCTTCGACCAGGTCTTCCGGCGTGCCGACGCCCATCAGGTAATGCGGCTTGTTCTCGGGCAGCTTCGGTCCGATGTGCGCCATGATGCGCATCATGTCTTCCTTCGGCTCGCCGACCGACAGGCCGCCAATGGCCAGGCCCGGGAAGTTGATGTTCTCGAGGCCCTCGAGCGACTCGTCGCGCAGGTTTTCGTACATGCCGCCCTGGACGATGCCAAACAGCGCGTTCGGATTCCCGCCCGCCGTGAACTCGTTCATCGAGCGCTGGGCCCAGCGCAGCGACATGCGCATCGACTTGGCAGCCTCTTCCGACGTGGCCGGACGGCCGTCGATCTCGTACGGCGTGCATTCGTCGAACTGCATCACGATGTCGGAATTGAGCGACTTCTGGATCTGCATCGAGATTTCCGGCGACAGGAACAACTTGGAACCGTCGATCGGCGAGGCGAACTTGACGCCTTCTTCGGTAATCTTGCGCATCGCGCCCAGCGAAAACACCTGGAAGCCGCCGGAATCGGTCAAAATCGGGCCGTCCCAGCCCATGAAGCCGTGCAGGCCGCCGAACTTGTCGAGCACCTGCGTACCCGGGCGCAGCCACAGGTGGAAGGTGTTCCCGAGGATGATCTGCGACTTGATCTCCTTCAGTTCGAGCGGCGACATCGCCTTGACCGAACCGTAGGTCCCGACCGGCATGAAGATCGGCGTTTCGATGGTGCCGTGATTGAGTTTTAGGCGACCGCGGCGCGCATGCGACAGGCCGCTGGTGTCCTTCTTCAGGAGTGTAAATTCGAGCATCGTGTCCTACTTGTTCGGTGTGGTGAGCAGCATGGCGTCGCCATAGCTGAAAAATCGGTATTCATTGGCGATCGCGTGGGCGTAGGCCGCGCGGATCTCGTCGTAGCCGGCAAAGGCCGACACCAGCATCAGCAGCGTCGACTTCGGCAGGTGGAAGTTGGTGACCAGCCGCGTGACCGTCTTGAAGGTGTAGCCGGGCGTGATGAACAGGTTGGTATCGGCGCTGCCTGCGGCCAGCTCGCCCGACTGCGACGCCGATTCCAGTGCGCGCAGGCTGGTGGTGCCAACGGCGACCACGTCGCGGCCCGCTGTCTTGGCGGCGCGCACCGCATCCACCGTCTCCTGCGGCACGGTGTACCACTCGGTATGCATCTTGTGCTCGGCCAGCGCCTCGACGCGGACCGGCTGGAAGGTCCCGGCGCCGACGTGCAGCGTGACGAAGGCGAAGTTGACGCCCTTGTCCTTCAGCTTTGCCAGCAGCGCTTCGTCGAAGTGCAGGCCGGCGGTCGGCGCGGCGACGGCGCCCGGCTCCTTTGAATACACGGTCTGGTAGCGGGTTTCGTCGAATTCGTCGGCGTCATGCTCGATGTACGGCGGCAGCGGCAGGCGGCCGTGCGCCTCGATCAGGTCGAACACGTCGCCGTCGAACGTCAGGGTGAAGAATTCGCCTGCGCGCTCACCCGCGGTGACCTCGAACGCGTCAGCCAGGCGGAGCTTCGTGCCCGGCTTGGGCGACTTCGATGCGCGCACCTGCGCCAGCACCGTGCGGTTGTCGAGCACGCGCTCGACCAGCACCTCGACGTTGCCGCCGGTTTCCTTGACGCCGAAGAAGCGCGCCTTGAGCACGCGCGTGTCGTTCATCACCAGCAGGTCGCCCGGCTGGAGCAGGCCCACGATGTCGGCGAAGCGGCGGTCGATGAGCCGGGCGCCGTCCACGTGGAGCAGGCGCGAGGCGCTGCGGTCCGGCAGCGGCAGCTGGGCGATCCGCTCGGGCGGCAGGTTAAAATCGAAATCGGAAAGCGAGTACATTCTGCTAATTCTGGAAAAATGAATAACGAGGGCCTTACAATAGCGCTTACGCACACAGGGCAACCCTCTATTTTACAGCGATATGCCCTCAACTAAACCGAAAACGGCGCCAAAAACCAACGAAAGCAAGCTCGCGCGACTCGGGCTGCGCAGCGACATGGACCTGGTGCTGCACCTGCCGATGCGCTACGAGGACGAAACCCAGGTGGTCTCGATCCGCGAAGCCTGCCTGCGAGGCGGCCATGTATCGCAGGTCGAAGGCGTCGTGACGAAGAACGAAATCAGCTTCCGGCCGCGGCGCCAGATGCTGGTGACCATCGCCGACGAAACCGGCGATGTCCTGCTGCGCTTCATGAATTTTTACGGCAGCCAGACCAGGCAGCTGGCCGAAGGCACGCGCGTGCGCGCCCGCGGAGAGCTCAAGCACGGCTTCTTCGGCGCCGAAATGGTTCATCCTGCGTACAAGGTGATTAACGAAGGCGCCCCGCTGCCAACGGCGCTGACGCCAGTCTACCCGTCCGGCGAAGGCCTGTCGCAAGCGATTTTGCGGCGCGCGATTTCGGACGCGATGAAGCGCGTCGACTGGCGCGACACCCTGCCCCCGGCGCTGCTGGCGCGGATGCAGCTGTCCAATTTCGAACCTTCGGTCAAGCTGCTGCACTACCCGCCGCAGGAAGTCGACCCGAACGCGCTGGTCGACCGCTCGCATCCGGCGTGGGTACGCATGAAGTTCGACGAACTGCTGGCGCAGCAGCTCTCGCTCAAGCGGGCTCAGGTCGCGCGCCGCAGCAAGGGCGCGCCGGTACTGGGCGCGGTCGGCAAGCTGTCCCAGGCCTTCCTTGGCGTCTTACCGTTCCAGCTCACTGGCGCGCAGCAGCGTGTGCTGAAGGAGATCCGCGCCGACCTGACGCAGGCGTTCCCGATGCAGCGGCTGCTGCAGGGCGATGTCGGCAGCGGCAAGACCATCGTTGCGGCCCTCGCCGCCGCGCAGGCGATCGACAGCGGCTACCAGGCCGCGCTAATGGCGCCGACCGAAATCCTCGCGGACCAGCACTTCCGCAAGATCGCCGCGTGGCTGGAACCGCTGGGCGTGAAGGTCGCGTGGCTGACCGGCAGCCTGAAGAAAAAGGACAAACTGGCCGCGACCGAACTGGTTGAATCGGGCGAAGCGCATCTTGTAATCGGAACCCACGCGCTAATTCAGGACACAGTGCAGTTTGCGAAACTCGGGCTTGTGATCGTCGACGAGCAGCACCGCTTCGGCGTCGGCCAGCGCCTCACCTTGCGCAACAAGGGTGCACAGGGCCGCACGCCGCACCAGCTGATGATGTCGGCCACGCCGATTCCGCGCACGCTGGCGATGACGTATTACGCCGACCTTGAGGTATCGATCATCGACGAGCTGCCGCCGGGGCGCAGCCCGATCGTTACGCGTGCGATCGACCAGAACCGGCGCGAGGAAGTGATCGAGCGCGTGCACGCGGCGGCGCAGGAAGGCCGCCAGGTGTACTGGGTATGCCCGCTGATCGAGGAATCGGAAGCGCTGCAGCTGCAGACCGCAACCGATACGCACGCGATGCTGGCCGAAGCGCTGCCGGATTTACAGGTGGGCTTGGTGCATGGCCGCCTGAAGCCGGCCGAGAAACAGCAGGTGATGGATGCGTTCGCCGCGCGCGAGGTACATGTGCTGGTTGCGACGACTGTGATCGAAGTTGGTGTCGATGTGCCGAACGCATCGCTGATGGTGATCGAGCATGCCGAGCGCTTCGGCCTGTCGCAGCTGCACCAGCTGCGCGGCCGGGTCGGACGAGGTTCGGCGGCCAGCGTCTGCCTGCTGCTGTATCAAAGCCCGCTGGGCGGCGTGGCCAAGCAGCGCCTGATGACGATGCGCGAGACAACCGACGGCTTCGAAATTGCGCGGCGCGACCTGGAGATACGTGGCCCCGGCGAATTCCTCGGCGCGCGCCAGTCAGGACAGGCGATGCTGCGCTTCGCGGATCTGGAGACCGATCAGTGGCTGGTCGAACAAGCGCGCGACGTCGCGCACACGCTGCTGCATGAAGCCGATGACGATACCGTCGAAGCTCACCTTGCCAGATGGTTAGGCGGCCGCGAGGAATTCCTGAAGGTCTGACGTCAAATATCCGCGCCGTCTGCCCACCGCGCGGCGTCGGCCGGATAACGTAAACCGATCTGCTCGCGGATCGTGTCCAGCACCCCCATCAAAGCCAGCGTCTCATCAAGAGGCATGCGCGGGCTCTCGAGCAAGCCCTCCTTCAGGCAGCGCCCTGCTTCCACTGCCTCGTAAGCGTAGCCATTTCCGGCATAGGGCGTCGGAACCGTGCGCGAGCTGCCATCGGCGAGCGACACGCTGATCGACGGGGCGCGGTGGAACATGGTGTTCATCCGCACGTGGCCAAGGTCGCCCGATACGGTCAGTTCCGCCGGCGTGCGCGCCTGTATGGAGCAGCTGCAGACCGACATGCCGCCACCTTCGTGCTTCAGCACGAAGCCGGTCTGCACATCGACGCCAGTGCTTCCCATTTCCGCCTGCGCCTGCACCGAGGCCACAGGTCCCAGCAGATGCGCCGCGATCGACAAGGGATAAATGCCCAGGTCGAGCAGTGCGCCGCCGCCCAGTTCGGGATTCAGCAGGCGATGCTCGTTGTCGACCGCGGCCGTGAAGCCGAAGTCGGCCATCACCTGCCGCGGAGTGCCGATCTCGCCCGACGCGATGATGCGCCGGACCTCATCGACCGCCGGCAGGTAGCGGGTCCACATCGCTTCCATCAAAAACCGCTTCTTCGAGCGCGCCAGCGCCACTACCTGCTCCGCCTCGCGCCGGTTCATCGTGAACGGCTTTTCGCACAACACCGCCTTGCCGCCGTTGAGCGCCATGATCGCGTTCTCGGCATGCATCGGATGCGGCGTGCCGACATAAATAATGTCCACGTCTTCCGCATTCGCGACTTCTTCGTATGACCCGTAACAGGCACGGCCTGGGACCGCGAAATCGGCGCCAAAGGCGAGCGCGCTGTCCATCCTGCGCGATCCGACCGCCGCAAGCACCGCCCCGGGCGTATCCTTCAGCGCGGTCGCAAACGCACGCGCGATTTTCCCGGTACCTATTATTCCCCAGCGCACCTCGTCAGCCATATCTTTCCTTTATTCAACCTTTGTCAATTCGACGCCATCGACGACCATTTTCACCTCGTTGCCGTCGCGGTGGGGCGGTTTGCTGACCACGAAAGTCGAGCGCACGACGCTGACGCCGGCATCGAAATTATTGCCGTTGAAGCCCTTCAGCTCGATATTCAGGTCTATCGTCTTGCCTTCCCTGTTCCGCTCGTACTCGATCTTGCCATTTTTTGCGATCTGGAGGCGCATCTGCTTGCCTACCCACTCGCCGACGTAGTGCATTTTATCGGCGGGAACCGGATTGGCGAAGCTTACCTGTGGCAGGAGGAGCGCGCTGGCGAGCAGGATCGAGCGGAGAAACATAGCAGTCTTTCGAGAGTGGCTGAAAATGAGATTCCATTTTCTGCTATCGGCTCGAACACCGGTACTGTCAGAGATATCAGGATGGCGCGCTCATCCGCTTTGGGCGGAACACGGTGGCGTCGGCGTAAAAAGTGTCGTCCTGCCCCTCGTACCACCCGGGCACGCCGAGGATCGGCAGGGGCGTGAAGCAGGCGGTAGTCAGGTTATCCCTGGCCAGCTCGGCGGCTACCTTCTCGTCGAGCCAGTCGCGCTGCGCGTCCCAGCCCAGCGAAAAAAAGGCGTCATCGGCGACCACGACACGGGTGTGGGCGGTGATGGCCTTGCGTGGCGCGACCAGCTTTTCCATCAACGCGTGGCCGAACAGCCAAAGCTGGGCGTCAGTCCCGAACTGCGCGCGCCGTTCGAACAGCGCCTCGGTCCAGCGGTGGCCGCGCAACGCGTCCACCAGTTCACGTGCGTCGTCGCTGTCACGTATCACCAGCAAAGCCGCGTTCTCGTCGAAGATGGTCGCAGCATCGCGCGCCGGTCCGCGCGACTTGCCAACCCCTGCGATGGCGATCTGCGCCGCCTGCAAGGCATTAAGCTGCTGTTTGGTGCGCGGGAAAGTTAGCCACACCAGCCCGTTGAAGAAGTCGTGCAGGTTGTCGCGCGTCGGCACGCATCCCGTGGAACCAATGAACTCCTCGTACGCCTGCCCTTCCGGCAGGTCCGATTGGGGTACGAAGCGCAGCGGCATGCCAGCGCCGTTGCGCAAGCCGAGACCAGAAGCGCCAGCATTGAGTGCATCGCTGACGTTGGCCAGGTCGCGCCCGATCCGCTCGAAGGCCGGACGCACCGAGTCATACCAGCGGCGCGTCCAGTCGATCTGCTCCAGCATGCGGCTTAGATCATCTTCCAGTTGATCGACTCGCCGCTGTTGAGTGGAACCAGCTGCGAGTCGGCCAGTGGCACCGTCTCGGGCAGCGTCCAGGCCTCGCGCTTCAGCGTGACGGTCTCGGTATTGCGCGGCAGATCGTAGAAGTCCGGGCCGTAGAAGCTGGAGAACGCTTCCAGCTTGTCGAGCGCGCCAGCACGTTCGAACGCCTCGGCATACAGCTCCATCGCATGCAGCGCCGTGTAGCAACCGGCGCAGCCGCAGCTGGCTTCCTTGGCGCCGATGGCGTGCGGCGCCGAGTCGGTGCCGAGGAAGAAGCGCTCGTCGCCGCTGGTGGCCGCCGTCACCAGCGCCAGGCGGTGTTCTTCGCGCTTGAGCACCGGCAGGCAGTAGTAGTGCGGTCGGATGCCGCCCTTGAAGATCTCGTTGCGGTTGTACAGAAGGTGGTGCGCGGTGATGGTCGCCGCGATCGGGCCTTCGGCTTCGGCCACATATTGCGCCGCGTCCTTGGTGGTGATGTGCTCGAACACGATCTTCAGTTCGGGGAAGCTGCGGCGCAGCGGGCGCATCACGCGTTCGATGAACACGGCCTCGCGGTCGAACAGGTCGATGTCCGAATCCGTCACTTCGCCGTGTACCAGGAACGGCATGTCGAGCTCCTGCATCACTTCCAGCGTCTTGTGGCAGCGCGCCAGGTCGGTAACGCCGGCGTCGGAATTGGTTGTGGCGCCAGCCGGGTACAGCTTCACCGCGTGGATGAAGCCGCTGTCCTTTGCGCGGCGGATCTCGTCCGGGTCGGTGTTGTCGGTCAGGTAAAGCGTCATCAGCGGCTCGAAGCGCATGCCGGTCGGGAGCGCCGCCATGATGCGCTCGCGGTAGGCCTGCGCCATCGCGGTGGTGGTGACAGGCGGGCGCAGGTTCGGCATCACGATCGCGCGGGCGAACTGGCGTGCCGTGTGCGGCAGCACGCTGGCCATGGCTGCGCCGTCGCGCAGGTGAAGGTGCCAGTCGTCGGGACGGACGATGGTCAGGCTTTGGGGAGTGTCGAGGATGGACATGGCGGCTTTCGAAAAACGAATCCCGCCATTTTACCTGCTCGCTTTTGATCGGGTGCCGCTTGTTCCGCTCCGGGCTAAGCCACTTTACTTTTTGCCATCAATTCGGCGGGCATGGGACCTCCTTGCTGACGCGCCCCTGCGACCGGTACGCGTCTGCCATGATTGTGTGATTGTCCAATGCGAGATGGCACTTCGACCCGGCGGAACTGGTTACCCTGCTCATGCGCCGGCCATCGGGGAGTATGTATTCCTTGATGGTGGTGCCACGCGGCTTGTAAGCAGCTTCGATGCTATTGGCAAAGGCAGACTGATATGTCGGCGGGCCATTGATACCCGGGCGCTGCGTCTTGGCGAGCTCGCGCTCGACCTTCACGAGATTCCGTTTGGCTTGAAGCGTCATATCCATCGCAGGCGCTGGCGGGCTGACAACCAGGGAGTCAGGGACGTCGTGGACTATTTCGATGTCGTTTACAGGCGCCGTGAGCGGTTCCGCGCGGACGGCCTCGCGGTTTGGCGCGCGGATGCGCTCACGCGGCGCTGGCCTGGGCGCTTGCGTCACTGCCGGGGGGCGCACCGCTTCGACTATTGGAGGCAGGATCAGAAGGACCGGATCGGACCAGACATTGGCGTCTTTCTGGAGCCGCGGTTGTCTGGCCGTTAGCGCGAATATCGCAAGCAGGTGAGCCGCCGCGACAAAAGCAAAGGCGGCCTTGCGGCAAAATCGGGGGCGGCGCGGCCTCAATGAATAATCTTGGCCAGGAATTCGCGCGCCCGTTCCGCCCGCGGCAGGGTAAAGAATTCCTCGGTCGGACTATCCTCGACGATGCGGCCATGGTCCATGAAGATGATCCGGTCCGCCACCTTGCGCGCAAAGCCCATCTCGTGGGTGACAACCATCATGGTCATGCCTTCCTGCGCCAGGCCGACCATCACGTCGAGCACCTCATTGATCATTTCAGGGTCGAGCGCGGATGTGGGTTCGTCGAACAGCATCGCGATCGGGTCCATCGCCAGCGCGCGCGCAATCGCCACGCGCTGCTGCTGGCCTCCTGACAGCTGGCTCGGGAACTTGTCCTGCTGCGCCAGCAGGCCGACGCGGTCGAGGTACTTCAGTCCCTTGTCGGTGGCTTCCTCGCGCGTGCGGCCCAGCACCTTCACCTGCGCCAGCGTCAGGTTGTCGCGTACGGACAGGTGCGGAAACAGCTCGAAATTCTGGAACACCATCCCGATGCGCGCGCGCAGCCTGGACAGGTTGGTCTTCGGGTCGCCGACGTGAACGCCATCGACCACCACATCGCCCTGCTGGAACGGCTCAAGCCCGTTGACGGTCTTGATCAGAGTCGACTTGCCGGAACCGGACGGTCCGCAGATAACGACGACGTCGCCTTTGGCGACATGGGTGGTGCAGTCGGCCAGCACCTGGAACTTGCCGTACCACTTGCTGACATTGTTTAGCTCGATCATATTTTTGTTCATTTAC
>DASWSX010000104.1:0-20621 GCA_036402435.1 Telluria sp.
GATGCAGGCGCTGTAAAGCCGGCGTCAACGCACCAACAAGAGGAGCAGCATGGATAAATTGATCTTCACGGCCCTGAGCGGCGCAGAGCGCGCGCTGCGCTCGCAGCAGGTCCACGCCAACAACCTGGCGAACATGGACACCACCGGCTTCCGCGCCAACATGGAAGTCACCGCGGCGCAGTCGCTCGAAAGCGGCTTCGGCTACGATGACCGCCACATGGCGCGCATGAAGTCGGACTCGCTGTCGACACGCCAGGGCACGGTCAAGGAAACCGGCCGCGACCTCGACGTGGCGGTGGCCGGCAACGGCTACCTCGCGGTGCAGTACGGCGGCAACGAAGCCTACACCCGTGCCGGCAACATCGAGATCAATGCGGACGGCGCCCTGTCGGTCGGCGGCCACGCGCTGCTGGGCGACGGCGGCCCGATCGTGCTGCCGCCGTTTAATGCGGTCGCCATCGGCGCCGACGGCACCATCTCGATCCAGGCGCCGGGCGCGCAGGACATGCAGGTCGTCGACAAGCTCAAGCTGGTCAACGGCGAAGCGGGCGAACTGACCAAGAACGAAGCGGGCCTGATCGTGCCGCGCGGCGGCGACCAGCTGGCGGCCGATCCGGCCGTCACGGTGCGCAGCCGCCACCTTGAAGGCAGCAACGTGTCGGCCGTCGAAGAGATGATCGCCACCATGAGCCTGAACCGCAGCTTCGAGATGCAGATGAAGCTGTTCAAGGCGAGCGACAACATGAACGAAGCGGGCAACCGCCTGCTCGGCGCGTAAGCGGCCGTCACAAAAACCACTCAGGAGCAAATCATGAATCCAGCAATGTGGATCAGCAAGACCGGCGTGCAAGCCCAGGATGCAAAACTGCAGACCATCGCCAACAACCTGGCCAACGTGAACACCGTCGGCTTCAAGCGCGACCGCGCGGTCTTCGAAGACCTGTTCTACCAGATCGAACAGCAGCCGGGCGCCCAGCGCGCCGACAACACGCTGTCGCCATCGGGCGTCCAGCTGGGTAACGGCACCCACCTGGTCGGCACCCAGAAGGTGTTCACCAACGGTTCGATCCAGACCACCAGCCAGCCGCTCGACGTCGCCATTTCCGGCAACGGCTTCCTGCAGGTGCGCCGCCCCGACGGCGAGCCGGCGTACACCCGCGCCGGCCAGCTGCAGGTCGATGCGACCGGCACCCTGGTCAACGCGTCCGGCCTGCCGCTGGTACCGCAGATCACCGTGCCAGCCAACGCCACCGCCATCACCATCGGCGAAAACGGCATGGTATCGGCCACCATCCCTGGCACCGCGCAGCCCTCGGAACTGGGCCAGCTGACCCTGACCTCGTTCGTCAACCCGACCGGCCTGCTGGCCCTCGGCGAAAACCTGTTCCAGGAAACCGCTGCCAGCGGCCAGGCCACCGAAGGCAATCCGGGCACCGGCGCTTTCGGCAAGCTGCGCCAGGGCGCGCTGGAAGGCTCCAACGTGCAGGTGGTCGAAGAGATGGTCGACATGATCGCCGCCCAGCGCACCTACGAGATGAACACCAAGGTGCTGTCCGCGGCAGACAACATGCTGCAGTACCTGGCACAGGCGGCGCGATAATGAAACAAGCACTGATGTTGGTTGCCGTGGCCGCGCTGGCCGGTTGCGCCAGCGTGATTCCGCAGCCTGCGCCAAGCATGGCCGACCAGACCGCGCCGCTGCCGCGCGCAGTGGCGCGTGGCGGCTTGTCCGGCGGCGTATTCAACGCTGACGCGGTGCCGCTGACCTCCGACAGCCGTGCCTTCCGCACCGGCGACGTGGTCACCGTGTTCCTGGAAGAGACAACGCAGGCCAGCAAGCGCGCGGGCACCAGCATCAGCAAGGATTCGAGCGTCGGCGTAACCCCTGTCGGCATGCTCGGCAAGACCTTCCCGAAGACCGCGGTCGACATCTCGGCCGAACGCAGCTTCAGCGGCGACGCCACCAGCACCCAGCAGAACGCCTTGTCCGGCGCGCTCACCGTGATCGTGCAGGAAGTGCTGCCCAACGGCCTGCTGCGCGTGGCCGGCGAAAAAAGCCTGACCCTGAACCAGGGCGAAGAATTCGTGCGCCTCGCGGGCTTTTTGCGCGCCGCCGACATCGACGCCGACAACCAGGTGTCGTCGCTGCGCGTGGCCAATGCGCGCATCTCGTACTCTGGCAAGGGCGCCCTGTCCGATGCCAACTCACCCGGCTGGCTGACACGCTTCTTCGTCAGCCCGTGGATGCCGTTCTAAGGTAAACAATATGCACTCTCGCCTCCTCCGCCTCGCCACGCTGGTACTGGCCTCCTGCCTCGCCCTGCCGCTGTCCGCGCAGCCGCTGCGCTCCCTGGTCAGCGTCGAAGGCGTGCGCGACAACCCGCTGGTCGGCTACGGCCTCGTGGTTGGCCTGAACGGCAGCGGCGACAGCACCCAGGTGAAGTACTCCAGCCAGTCCGTGGTCAACATGCTCAAGCAGTTCGGCGTGAAGCTGCCCGAAGGGACCGACGCCAAGAACAAGAACGTCGCTGCCGTGATGGTCAGCGCGGTGTTCCCGCCCGGGTACCGGCGCGGCCAGCAGATCGACGTCAACGTGTCGTCGCTGGGCGACGCCAAGAGCCTGCGCGGCGGCGTGCTGCTGCTCACGCAGCTGCGCGCGGCGGACAACGAGATCTACGCTCTGGCGCAGGGGAACGTCGTCGTGGGCGGCCTGAACGCGAGCGGCAACAGCGGTTCCAGCGTCACCGTCAACACGCCGACGGGCGGGCGCATTCCGAACGGCGCCAACATCGAGCGCGAGATCGCCACCGATTTCTCGACCCGCCCGCAAGTCCTGCTGCGCCTGAAGAACGCCAACTTCCAGGGCGCCACCAACGTGGTCGAGGCGATCAACCGCCGCTTCGGCCCGATCGCCACCACCAGCGACGGCGCCACCATTGAAGTCGTGGCCCCAACCAATCCGACCGCGCGCGTGGCCTTCATGGGCAAGCTCGAATCGATGCAGGTCGAAGCCGGCACCGACGTGCCGAAGGTCGTGTTCAACTCGCGCACCGGCACGGTGGTCATCGCCGACGGCGTGCGCGTGAAAGCGGCCGCGGTCACGCACGGCGCGCTGAAGGTGGTCATCTCCGAGAGCTCGAACGTCAGCCAGCCCGGCCCGTTCTCGAACGGCCGCACTGCCGTCACCCCGCAATCGAAGCTGTCGATCGACCAGGGTTCCGGCCAGATGTTCAAATGGCCGCCGGGCGCCAAGCTGCAAACCATCATCGACGTCGTCAACAGCCTGGGCGCAAGCCCGGACGACATCATGGCGATCCTGCAGGCGCTCGACCAGGCCGGCGCGATCGAAGGCGAACTTGTCGTAATCTGAGGACTCAACATGACCATGCTCGATCCATCCCTGCCGCGCCCGACAACCGACACGCCGGCCCCCGACCCGGTCTACGCGGCCAAGGCCACCAAGGCCGCCGTCGAATTCGAGAGCTTCTTCATCGAGAACATGATGAAGCAGATGCGCTCCGGCACCCGCGAAATGGCGGCCGAGGACAGCGTATTCAAGGACCCGGTCAACCGCGACATGCAGGACATGGCCGACGGGATGATGGCCAAACAGATGGCAGGCCAGCGCGCCTTCGGCATCGCCGACGCCATCCTGCGCCAGCTTTTGCCGGCCAAGCTTAATAAACCCGAGTAAACGGTCGCCTTGTTCAGTTGACGGCACCCACGCGAAAGATATTGCAAAATGAGCATCATGAACAATGCGCTGACCGGCGCGCTTGCATCCCAAATGTCGCTGGCGGCCACCAGCCAGAACATCGCCAACATGCAGACCAAGGGTTATACCCGGCAGATGGCGGTACTGACGGCGATCGGCCCTGAGAGCGGCAACAACCGCTCGTCCGGCAACGGCGTCGCGGTCAACAGCCTTGTTCGCATCAGCGACGACTACAAGACCCAGCAGATGTGGCGCGCCAATTCCGGCGTCGGCCGCCATGCGCAGTCGCAGCCTTACCTGACCCAGCTCGAACGCGTGATGGGCGACGACGCGGCCAGCCTGTCGGCCGGCGTCGACAAATTCTTCGAAGCGCTCAACGCGGTGGCCGGCGTCGACCCGACCTCGACCCCGCTGCGCCAGCAGGTGCTGACCGCGGCCGGTACCATGGCCCAGCGCTTCAACAACCTGAACAACGTCTTCAACGAGCAGCTGCAGTCGCTGCGCCAGCAGCGCAGCGCGATCGTTTCGTCGGCCAACGCCAACATCACGAATATCGCCTCGCTGAACCGCCAGATCACGATCGCCGCCGCGACCAACACCAACCACTCGTCGCTGGTCGACGCGCGCGACCAGGCCATCGACGCCCTCGCCTTGCAGCTCGACCTCGAAGTGGCGGACCAGCCCGACGGCAGCCGCAGCGTCTCGCTCAAGACCGGCCAGGCACTGGTGATCGGCAGCGTCGCCGGCCAGCTGGCCGCCAGTACCGGCAGCAACCAGACTTTCTCGCTCGATTTCGCCGGCACCTCGTTCCAGCTCGACAGCGTCAGCGTCGGCGGGCAGCTCGGCGGACTTGGCGGGTACGAGCGCGACATCCTGCTGCCGCTGCAGAAGGGCGTATCCGACATGGGCGAGCAGATCGCGGCCAAGGTCAACACCCAGCTGGCGGCCGGCTTCACGATGGGTGGCGCCGCGGGCGGCCCGCTGTTCGTGTTCACGCCGGGTAGTCCGTCGAACATGCTCGAGATTACCGCCGGCTTCCAGACCGACGACCTGGCGTTTTCGGCCGACGGCAAGCCGGGCGACAGCACCAACCTGCAGCGCATCATCGACATCAAGAACCAGCCGATCACGGTGACCTCGCTCGGCACGGTGCTGATCGCCGACGCCGACACCCAGCTGACCAGCAAGCTGGCCGTCGACAGCCAGCAGAACCGTTCGTCGCTGGCGACCAAGGAAACCATCCGCAACCAGGCGGTCGACGACTGGAAATCGACCAGCGGCGTGAACCAGGATGAAGAAGCGATCAATCTGGTCGAGTTCCAGAATATGTATCAGGCAAACATGAAAGTGATGTCGGTGGCCAACGCGCTGTTCGATGCCACGCTCGCGATGATGGGTTAAGGAGAACAACATGCGAATCGCCACCAGCCAGTACCAGTCGACGATGAACCAGTCGCTCACCCTGAACCAGGACCGGGTCAGCTACATCACGCAACAGATGGCGTCGGGCAACCGCATCCAGCTCCCGTCCGACGATCCGGTCGACAACGTGCGCATGTCGCGCCTGCGCCGCGAAGAATCGGCGCTGAACCAGTACCGCGAGAACATCGCCGCGATCAAGATCCGCCTCAGCAAGAACGAAGACTACCTGACCAGCATGTCCAACGACATGCTGGCGGGGCGCGACCTGCTGGTCTGGTCGTCCGACGGCAGCAATACGCCCGACGACCTGAAGGCCATGGTCACGCCGCTGACGTCGCTGAAGGAAAGCCTGCTGTTTACCGCCAACGCGGTCGACCAGGAAGGGCGCTACGTATTTTCCGGCACCCAGACCGACGTGGCGCCAATCGCCTACGATCCGGCCGCGGCCGCGGGCTCGCGCTACACCTTCGTCGGCAATACCTTCGACCAGACTGTGGTGGTCGGCAACGGCATCACCCAGGTCGCCAACGGCAACGTCAAGGGCGTCGAACTGCTGCTCAACCAGATCGACCTGGCGGTGGCAGAGATGTCCAAGCCGAACGCCAACTCGAGCGAGCCGGTGCTGCGCGCAATCCTGAACGACAACCTCGACGGCTTCGACAGTGCGCTGGCGCTGGTATCGGGGAAGATCGCGGTTCTCGGCGGCGCCCACAACATCATCGACACGCTCGACATCAACCACGGCAACGTGAGCCTGTCGAACCAGATGGCGCTGACCGACATCGGTCAACTCGACTACGGGCTGGCAAGCACCGAATTGAACGGCTATTCGAACGCGCTGCAGGCCACGTACAAGGCCTACGCGAAGATCGGCAACCTGTCCTTGTTCGCGGTGCTATAAGCCATGGAAATCACCCGTCCGAACTCACCGGCGCCCAACGGCCTTGCCGGCGCCAGCAGCGCACCGAATGCGCGCACGGAAGCCGCCGAGCGCCTCGCCGAAGGCCGCCCGCCGCAACTGGCCGCCCCTGCCGCGCCGGCCCCTGCCGCCGCACCGCTGCGCCGCGGCCTGCCTGGCCTCGATACGCGCCTGCAAGGCGACGTCGCCAGCGCGCAGCAAGCGCTCGACTACCTCGATGAGGTGGCAGGCCAGCTTCAGGCGCTCAAGAGCGAACTGAGTGCGAAGCTCAGCAACCTGCAGGCCGACGAGCAGCAGATCGAAGCGCAGTTGCGCCAGCTCGCCAATACGCTGACGCGCAGGCGCCAGTCCGGCGGCGAGAAGCTCGACGCCAACCTTCAGTACAACACTGCGAGCGCGAGCCAGCGCTTCAGCATGCGCGGCATGAGCCTCGACGCGCTCCGCGCCGGCCCGGCGCGCGTGCTGTCGTTCTCGGTCAGCACCAGCAGCCAGCCGCTCACCGTCAGCCTTGAACCTGGCCTGAGCGCCGAAGAAATCGTGCAGCGCTTCGACCGTGCACTGGCGCCGGCCAGTATCCGCGTCGGCAGTGATGCCAATGGACAGCTGGTGTTCAGCACGCCGGAAGCGAACTTCCCGGCGCTGCGTGAGAACCTGGTCATCCTGGGCAGCGGCCGTGTGGTGACCGAGGCTGAAGCGGCAGCGGTGGTGCCGCAGCGCTGGGGCACCGAGAGCACCGAGGCTTTGCGTTTGAGCTTGCAGGAAGTGGTGCGCGCGCTGGCGCAGGTAAGGCGTTCGCAGGATGCGGCCAGCCGCGAGCTGAGCGCAGCTGCAAGCCGCGCTGCTGCGGCTCCGGTGCCGGCGGCGGCGATGGAGACGCTGGCGCAGGACTTTGCGAGCACCGCCAGTGCACCGAACTACGAATCGCTGCTGGCGATTACGTCGGCGATGGTGGGGATCAGCCGCGACCGCGTGCAAGCTTTATTGGGACTGCGTTAAGCAAGGCCTGTCCTGCATCCAATACAAACCCCGCGCTGCCATTGCTGGCAACGCGGGGTTTTTTTCATCGCTGCAGGAACGCGGCGACCGCGTCCAGCACCGCGCCGGGCTGCTCCTCATGCGGCGCATGGCGGCAGTCGTCGAGGATCAGCAGTTCGGCATGCGGCACGCGACGCTGTATTTCATATAGCTGTTCCAGCGTGCCGTACTGGTCCCGCCTGCCCTGCACCGCCAGCAGGGGGCAGGCGATGGTTTCGATGGCTTCGGCCACGTTCCATTCGCGAAAGCCCGGCGACAGCCAGCACCCGCTCCAGCCTTCAAACACGCCTTCCGGATCGCCGTGCAGTTTCGACAGGTGGGCTGCCAGGCGGCCATCGTCCCAGTTCGCGCGCAGCCCCGCTATCCGCTCGCGTGCCACCTGCTCGGCAAACACATGCGGCGCCAGCACCACCGCCGCTCGCACATGCTGCGGGAAGGCCGCCGCATACAGCAGCGCGATGGTGGCCCCGTCGCTGTGGCCGACGATCACCGGCCGCTCGCGCGCGGCATCGATGCCGAGGGCGTCGAACAAGGCCGGGAGGTGCTTGCGCGCTTCCTGCTCCATGTAGTCGAGCGGCCAGCCCTGCGCCGAATCCGGGCGCGCCCCGGAATGCCCGTAGCCATAGCGCGAGAAGACCAGGCCGCGGCGGCCGGTGGCATCGCACAAGGCGCGCGGCCATGCGCCCCACATTGCGGCCGACCCGAGGCCTTCGTGAAGGAACACGATCAGCGAAGCGCCCTTCCGCTCGCCCGCGATCCATTCGTATTCAATCGTGACGGCTCGCCCTTCGACGGCGATCGCGGTGTGCTGCAAGGCGTTTCCTTTTCTAGTGGCCAGGCGTGACGAAAAAGTCGGACAGGCTGCCGCGGCCATCGCCGCCCCGATGCGTCATGCTACCACCGGTCGCGAGCCAGTCGTGCCGGTTGACCAGGACACTGCGGCTGCGCAGTACCCGCGCCAGCCGCTGCGCCCGTGCCGCATCGCCCGTCCACACACTCACCGAACGCGCCATCGGCATCGCGTTGGCGCTGGCGACCGCCTCGCCATCTTCCTCGAACCGTCCGATCGACACGAATGGCCCGTAGATTTCCTCCAGCGAGGCGGGATCAGCGCAATCGCGCCGGGCCACCAGGGTCGGCGACAGGAAGTAGCCATCGGCCAGTTCGCCTCCGCCGCGGCGTCCGCGCAGCACCACTTCGTCGCAGCGTGTCAGCGCCTGCTCGGTGCGCACGCCGACCGCCACCAGCGAGGGCGCGTCAATCAGCGGGCCCATGCCGCAGCCGTCGCGGTCGCCCGCCCCGACCACCACCTGTTCCAGCGCGCGCTTGAGCGCAGCCATGGCCTCGTCGAAGCACGATGCATGGACGAGGATGCGGCGCGGTGCGCTGCTATGCTGGCCGGAACCGACAACGGCCGCGGCGGCCAGCCGGGCCGCCACCGCCCGCACGTCGGTGTCCGCGAACACCAGGCTGCACGATTTTCGGGTCAGGTCGAACAGCAGCTTCTTGGCGCTGGGCGCAGCCGCTGTCATTTTGCGGCCGGTTTCCTGCGAGCCCGTGAAGCACAGCACGTCCACCTCGCGCGACGCCACCAGTTCGCGCGCTACCTCCTGGCCCGTTTCCGCGACCAGGTTGACGACGCCGCACGGCAGGCCCTCGACCGCCGCAAGCTCCGCGATCACGGCTGCGGACACCTGGGCGCTCTGGCGCGCCGGTTTGACGACGGCGGCGCAACCGGCGGCCAGCGCCGGCGCCAGCCAGGCGACCAGCGACGCCACGGGCGCATGCCATGGCACGATGATGGCAACCACGCCCGCAGGCCGGGCCGGCGGCGCGACACCACGCTGAAGCTGTCCCGCGTAGTGCCGCACGCAGGCGATGGAGGCGGCGACCTCCTGGCGCGATTGCGCCAGCACCTTGCCGTTTTCAAGCGTCAGCAGCTGCGTCAGGTCGCCGCGCGCCTCCAGCCGCTCGGCCCAGCGCAGCAACAGCGCTGCGCGCTGCGCCGGATCGCGCGACAGCCCGCCGCCGGCGAAGGCGCGGCGCGCCTCGTCGACCGCCTGCCTGGCATCGGCGGTTCCGCTTGCGGCGAAGGTGCCGATCTCGCGTCCGTTCGCCGGATTGATGCTGTCCCCCTCGCGCCCGCCGCTGGCCGGCTGCCACTGGCCGCCGATCAGGTTCAGCGCGCGCATGCGGTCCGCCCCTGGTCCTATCGTTCTTGCTTCCATGGCAGGATCCATCCCTCGATTTCATTCAGGATGAGCGTCAGCAGGAAGCCCAGGATGGAAATGACGATCAGGCCGACATACATGCTTTCGACCGACAGGATCTGCCACGCGTCCCAGATCATGAAGCCGATGCCGTTCTTGGCGCCGACCATTTCTGCGATCGCGATCAGGATGAGGCCCATGCCGATGCCAAGCTTGATGCCCGCCATGATCGACGGCAGCGCGCCCGGCAAGGCGACGGTGCGGAAGGTCTGCCAGCGGCTGGCGCGGAAATTCTTGCCGACGTCGAGGTAGATCTTGTCGATCTGGAGCACGCCGGTGATGGTGTTGATCAGGACCGGGAAGAATACGCCCAGCGCCACCATCACGATCTTGGACGCTTCGCCGAGGCCGAAGATAAGCAGGATCAGCGGCAGGATTGCGCTCTTCGGCACCGGATAGGTGGCCGAGATCAGCGGGTCGATGGCGGCGCGGATCGGCCGGTACAGGCCCATCGCGATGCCGAGCAGTAGCGCCGGTATGCCGCCCAGCAGGGAACCCCACAGCAGGCGCTGGAGGCTGGCCGATAGGTGGCCCCACAGTTCGCCGGAAGCCGCCAGGTCGACGCCCTGCTTGACGATGCTGGTCGGGGCCGGGAAGAAGCGCGTGTCGACCACGCCGGTGCGGGCGCTGAGCTCCCACAGCAGCAGCAGCGCCAGCGGCGAAGCGACGCCCAGCAGGCGGTCGCGGACTTTATCGTTCATGCTCATGTGCGTGCCTCCTCTTGCGCCTTGGCGCGCTGTACTTCCTCGCGCAGGTGGCCCCAGATGTTGTAGACCATCTCGCCGTAGGCTGGCTGCGAGCGCAGCTCCAGCACGTTGCGCGGGCGCGCGAACGGCACGTCGATGATCGCCTTGACCTTGCCCGGGTGGGCCGACATCACCATGATCTTGTCGCCGAGGGTTACCGCCTCGTCGACGCTGTGGGTGATGAATACCACGGTCTTCTTGTCGGCCTCCCAGATGCGCAGCACTTCTTCCTGCAGCAGTGTCTTGTTCTGCTCGTCGAGCGCGGAGAACGGCTCGTCCATCAGCAGGATTTCCGGATCGTTGGCGAACGCGCGCGCAATCGATACGCGCTGCTTCATCCCGCCGGAAAGCTGGTGCGGGTAGTGTTTCGCGAACCTGGTCAGGCCGGTCTTGTCGAGGTAGTGCCCGACCGTCTCGCGGATCTGCGCGTCCGGCACGCCGCGCAGCTTCAGGCCGTAGGCGGCATTGTCCCACACGGTCATCCACGGGAAGATCGAATCGCCCTGGAACACCATCGAGTTGCTTGGCTGGCCGGGACGGTCGGCGCGCACGTCGACCGTGCCGCTGCTTGGCTTTTCGAGTTCGGCCAGGATGCGCAGCAAGGTCGTCTTGCCGCAACCGCTCGGGCCGACGATGACGAAGAAAGTGCCCGGGGCGATGTCGAGCGAAATGTCGTCGATCGCGGTAAACGTTCCGCCCTTGGTGGCGAACTGCTTGGTCAGGTTGGCGATGCGGATCTTGGGAGCTGCCAGTCCCGGTATGTTTTCAGCGAGTTTCATGGTTGCCTCCATCTCATTGCTTCGGCTGGTAAGGGCCCAGCGCCTTGAGCGCCGCGTTGACGAACGAGGTGTCGACCACCTGCTCCATCTTGACGCTGCCGTCCACGTACTTCTGGTCCTTGTAGAACTGGTAATCGCGCGCCAGGCTCGCCTCGTTGATCTTGCCGTCCGGGTGGATGCCGTTCGGCGTCATCTTCCTGTACAGCGCCGGATCCTTGACGTTGCTGTCGGCCGCCAGGATGGCGATGACTTCAGCCGCGTTCGGGCCGGCGAACTTGCCGTCCTTGAGCGCGTCGTTGTAGAAGCGCGCGGCCTTCAGGTAGGCGACCATGAATTTCTGCGCGAGCTGGGGCTGCTTCTTGATGAAGTCACCGCCGTACAGCAGCACCGCGATCTGCTGGTTCGGATACGGGTCGCCGCCCGGCATGCGCACTGCCGCGCCGCGTTCGATGGCCTGGGTGGCCGAAGGCTCGGTGGTGACGCTGGCGTCGATCGCGCCGTTCATCAATGCTGCCACGTGCTGCGGGTAGCTGATGTATTCGTGTTCGGTGTCCTTGTACGACAGGCCGCCGCCCTTGAGCGCTTCGTTCAGCTTCGAGCCGGGCGAACCGCCCTTCGCAGCTTCCGCCACCTTCAGGCCCTTGAGGTCCTTGTAGCTCTTGACCTTGCCGCTGTCGACCAGCGCCTTGCGCACCAGGATCGGCATGTAGTCGTACTGCGGCGGCGTGGAACCCTTGTCGGCCACCACCTTGATGTTGATGTCGCGCGCGGCCGCGTTGAACAGGCCGGCCGACATGGCGCCGGCCGCCACGTCCAGCTGGCCGGTGCCAAGCGGCGCGATCATCTTCGGTCCCGCGTCGAACGGCACGAACACCACCTTGATTCCCTGCTCGGTGAAATAGCCTTTTTTATTGGCGATGAAGAACGGGGCATCGCTGACCACGTTGTTGACGCCGACGCGTACCTCGGCCAGTTCGGCCGCCATCGCGGCCGGCATGCTCCATGCCCACGCCACAGCCAGCGCGGCTGCGCCAATGGCCAGGAAGCGGCGCTGCGGGTTCACTGCAGGTGCAGCGGCGGTTGTATGTTTTACGTTCTTCATTGTGTCTGTCTCCGGGCTGTTATAGGGATGGTGTTGCGCCTTGCGGCTTCGATCAGCTTCCTTTGAATTCGGGTTTGCGTTTCTGGTGGAAGGCCTCGACGCCTTCGCGGAAGTCGTCCGACGAGCGCAGGCGGCTGTAGCAGTGGCCTTCCAGCTCGATGGCGATCGCCAGGGTCGAATCTTCGGTGTCGTTCAGCAGCTTCTTGGCGGTGCGCTGGGCGATCGGCGAGAACGCGCGCAGCTCCTCGACCAGCGCGTCGGTGGCTTTTTCAAGCTCGGCGTCCGGCACGCACATGGTGGCGATACCCCAGTCGTAGGCCTGCTGGCCCGGCACGCGGCGCGAACGCATCACGACATCCTTGGTGCGCGTGATGCCAACCATTTTCTGCAGGCGCGCGGAGCCGCCCGAACCGGGAATCTGGCCGAGCTTCTGCTCGGGCAGCGCGTACTGCGAGGTCTCCGACACGATGCGGAAATCGCAGGCCAGCGAGATTTCGAAACCGACACCGAAGCAGAAACCGCGGTTGGCGGCGATCACCGGCTTGCTGCAGCGCGCCGGGGCGGCGATGTTCCACGCCAGCTTCGAGACATGTTCCGGGGTCGCGTCAAGGAAGCCGCGGATGTCGCCGCCGCTGGAGAAGTGTTCGCCGATGGCGCGCAGCACGATCACGCGCACTGCCGGGTTTTCGTCGAGCGATTCGAACACCAGGCGCAGCTGGTCGCGCTGGGCCATCGAGATGATGTTGAACGGCGGGCGTTCGAGCACGATGTCGGCGCGCTGGCGGTCGGCGTCGATGATCACCGAAAAACCGTCGAGCTTTTCGAGCAGCGTGTGCGCGGGATGGGAAAGTTGGGACATGTTGTTTCCTTTTGTATGAGGTAAAAAGTTAAACCGCGATCGCTTCTTGCAGGCTGCTGCGGGCGCTGGACGATGCCGCGTCGCCGGCCAGGATCACCTGCCCGCGTTCGAGCGCATAGAACCGGTCGGCGACATCGAGCGCCCGCTGGACGTTCTGCTCCACCAGCAAAATGGGAATGCCGTCACCGCGCAGGCGCTCGATGATGGCGAAGATTTCGTCGACGATGATCGGGGCCAGCCCTTCGGTCGGCTCGTCGATCAGCAGCAGCTTGGGCGCGCCAACCAGCACGCGCGCCATGGCCAGCATCTGCTGTTCGCCGCCCGACAGCGAGGTGCCAAGCTGGGGCCTGCGTTCCTTCAGCCGCGGGAAGCGCTCGTAGGCCTGTTCGAGCACCGCGCGCGATTCGGCCTTGCCGCGGCCCGGGCATTGCAGGAAGCCCAGCTTCAGGTTTTCCTCGACCGTCAGGCCGGGGAAGATGCGGCGGTCTTCCGGCACCAGGCCGAGGCCCAGCCGGCAGATGCGGTCGGGCGCCAGCGGTCCGATGTCGGCGCCGTTGAAGCGCACCGTTCCCGCACTCGGCTTGACCCAGCCGGCGATGGTTTTCATCACGGTGGTCTTGCCGACGCCGTTGCGGCCGCACAGCACCACCACTTCGCCCGCGCCGACGGTCAGCGACACGCCTTGCAGCACATGGCTCAGGCCATAGTGGGTGTGGACGTTATCGAGTTCAAGCATGGTGGCCTCCGTGTCCAAAATAGGCAGCCTGCACCGCAGGGTTGGCGCGCACGTCCGCCGGCAGGCCTTCGGCCAGCTTGGCGCCCTGGGTCATGACGACCACGTGGTCCGACAGCTTCATCACCAGTCCGACGTCGTGCTCGACCAGCAGGATCGACAACTCCCCCGCCAGCGACTTGATCATCTCGCCGGTTTCTTCGGTGTCCGCGTGCGACATGCCCTGGGTCGGCTCGTCCAGCAGCAGCATCTTCGGCTTGCAGGCCAGCGCCACCGCGATCTCGAGCCGGCGCTGTTCGCCGTGCGACAGGTAGCCGGCCAGCTCGTGCGCCTTCGACGACAGTCCGAACTGGGCGATCAGTTCCTCGGCGCGCGCCAAAGCCACAGTGCTGCGGCGAACCGGCAGCAGCGCACGGGACGCCGGCTCCAGCGCCTGCGCGGCGACGCGCAGGTTCTCGAACACCGACAGTTCGAAGAACAGGTTGGTGATCTGGAACGAGCGCGCCAGCCCGGCTTTCATCAGCTGGTCGGGGCCGCGCGCGGTGACATCCTGGCCGTTGAAGCTGACCGTGCCGCCGCTCGGTCGGATCGCGCCGCTGATCAGGTTGAACAAGGTGCTCTTGCCGGCGCCGTTCGGTCCGATCACCGAAGTGATGTGGCCGCGCTGCGCGTCGAAGCTGACGTTGTTGACGGCGGTGAGCGCGCCGAAGCGCACCGACAGGCCGCGCACCGACAGCACGTTCTGGTCCGGCTGGTTCATCGCTGCTCCTTTCGCGACAGCCACGCTTCGAGGCGCGGGCGCAGGTAGCCGATCAGGCCTTTGGGGAAGAAGATCACCGAAATCATGAACAGCACGCCGATGATGATCAGGTGGTGTTCGGTGTATGAGCCGACCACCGATTTCAGCGCGCTCAGGATCACGCTGCCGTACAGCGGGCCGATCAGGGTGCCGACGCCGCCCAGGATCACGGTGATCACGGCGTTGCCGGACGCCTGGAAGAACATCAGCTCTGGCGACACGAAGCCGCGCAGCATCGGGTAAAGCGCGCCCGCCATCGCGGTGACGTTGGCGGCCAGGATGAAGGCCAGCAGCTTGTAGCGCTGCGCGGAAAAGCCAAGGAACGGCACGCGGTGCTCGTTGGCCTTGATCGCCACGACCAGCCGGCCGGCAGGCGTTTGCAGCAGTGCCTCCAGTGCGAAGTACATGGCCATCACCAGCACCAGCACCAGCAGGAAGAAGCTGCCCGCATGGCTGCTGTCGACGGTGAAGAACAGGAAGTTCGCCTGCACCACCGGGATCCCGATGATGCCGTCCGAGCCGCCCAGTTCACGCGTATTGAACACCACCTTTGACGCCACCTCGGCCAGGCCGAAGGTGATCAGGGCGAAGTACACGCCGCGTGCGCGGATCGCGATGATCCCGGCGATGGTGCCGGCCACGGTGGAGGCAAGCAGGGTTACCGCCAGCGCCAGCCAGAACGATGCGGTCCATTCCTTGAGCACCAGGCCCGAAACGTAAGCGCCGAGACCGAAGAACAGCGCGTGGCCGAGCGACAGCAGGCCGGCGAAGCCGAGCAGCAGGTCGACGCCCATGGCGAAGCCGCCGTAGATCAGCGCCTCGGTGGCGAGGCGGAAGAAGAACACGTCCTGCAGCACCGCGGCGATGGCGGCAAACACCAGCGCCAGCGCGATGAACAGGAAGGCGAAATAGCGCACCGCATTGCGGGCGATACGCTCGCGGCAGGCTACCGCGCCCAGCACCGGCGCAGGAACCGGGGCCGCGCGCCGGATGGAAGTGACGTTGTCAAGCATGGCCGAGCCTCCCGAACAGTCCTTGCGGGCGCACCATCAGCACCGCCACCATGATGGCGAATACCAGCGGGTCGGTCCACGAAGGCGACATGTATAAACTTGCGATGGCCTGGATCTGGGTCAGTACCAGCCCGGCGATCACCGCGCCCTTGATGCTGCCAAGGCCGCCGACGATGACGACGCTGAACGCCATCAGGATGAAGTCCTTGCCCATGGTCGGGAACACCGAGTACACGGGGGCAAGCAGCACGCCGGCCAGTGCGGCCAGCGCCACGCCGAAGGCGAAGGTGCCGGCGTAGACGTGCGATACCGGGACGCCCAGCGACGACGCCATGTTCTTGTCGAACGCGGCGGCGCGCACCATGGCGCCCAGGCTGGTGCGGTAGACCACCAGCCACACCGCCACGATGATCGCGGTGCCGATCGCCATCAGGAACAGCCGGTAGTTGGGGAAGAACATGCCGGCGATCTCGCTGGCGCCCTCGATCGGGGTGGCGGCGGTCAGCGCCTGCGGGCCGTAGAATACCTTGAACAGGTCTTCCATGATGATGGCCAGGCCGAAGGTCAGCAGCAGCGTAAGGATATGGCGGTCCTTGTGATGGAACACGCGCTGGATCAGCATCCGTTCGAAAGCGTAGCCGAGCGGCGCCATAATCAGCGGCACCAGCAGCAGCATCAGCCAGAAGTTGACGCCCGCCGCGGCCAGGCTCACGCCCAGGTAGGCGCCGAGCGCATAGAACTCGCCGTGCGCCATGTTGATCACGTCGAGCAGTCCGAAAATGATCGTCAGCCCGAGCGCCATCAGGATCACAGCCACGCCGATCGACAGGCCGTTGACGACCTGTGGAGCGAGCACGAACTGCAGTGTGTCGATAAAACCGCCCATGATCGCTATCCTCAGAACCTGGTGCAGGTGTCGGGGCCGATCGCCGCGGCGCCGGCCACTTTGCTCATGACCTTGAATTTACCGTTGGTCATCTGCGTCGCGTACATGTCCTGGACCGCCTGGTGATCGCCGGCGCGCATGGTCTTCTTGCCCTGCGGGGTCATCCACTCGAGCCCGCGCATCGCGGCGCGCACCTTGTCGGTGTCGGTGCTCTTCGCCTTTTCGACCGCCGCCTTGTAGAAGTACATCACGCCGTACGAGTCGGCGCCGTACAGGTCGGGCGCCGCCTTGGCATGCTCCTGGAAGGCCTTCACGAATTTCTGGTTCTCCGGCAGGTCGATCTCGACCGAGTAGCCGACGCCGGTGACGAAGCCTTCGCCGGACTTGCCGACCGCCGCCAGGTTCTGCGAAGTCAGCGTGCCCGATGCGCCCACCACGGTCATGTTCTTGAGCAGGCCGTACTGCGCCATCTGGTTAAACAGGCGCACGGTGTCGTTGCCGGCCACCGAGGTGTACATCACGTCCGGACGCGAAGCGCGCACCTGGCCGAAGAACGTCGAGTAATCCTTGTTGTCGAGCGGGGCGAACACCTCGCCGGCGGTCTTGGCGCCCTTCTTCTCGGCGGCGCTCTTGAAGGCGGCCACGGTGCTGCGGCCCATCTCGTAGTCGGGGCCGAGGTAGAAGACCTTGGCGTTCGGCTTGGCCTTGCTCAGCCACTCGGCCAGCGCGGCCGACTGCTGGCCGGCCTTGGCGTTGACGCGGAAGACGTTGGGCGAGCACTTCTCGCCGGTGATCGTGTCGGAGAACGAGACGGTGGTGGCGATCAGGCGGTTGTTGCGCTCTGCCAGCTGGCCGACCGCAAGCGTCGATGCCGAGTTGACGGTACCGGTCAGGAAGTCGACCTTCGACACCTGGAACAGCTTCTCGGCTTTCGGCGTCGCGACCGATGGATTGGCTTCCTCGTCCTCGAACAGCAGTTCGACCTTGCGGCCCATGATGCCGCCGGAAGCGTTGATCTCCTTGGTCGCGAGCTCGATACCCCACTTGACCTGCTGGCCGAGGGCCGAATAGGTGCCCGACAGCGGCGTGACGACGCCGATGCGGATCGGACCGTTTTGGGCCGAGGCGGTTGCGGCAAAGCCTGCGATCATCGCCGCGGCCATCACTTTGTATGCGAATACTGGTTTCATGTTTGTCTCCTGCGTTTTTGGAATGGATAGAATCACTGCGGTGCTTCTGCTTGGTATTCGCTGGCGACCAGCTTGCGGCGCAACAGCTTGCCGACCGGTGAGCGCGGGACTTCGACCACGAAGATGTAGGAGCGCGGGCGCTTGAAGTTGGCCAGGCCCGAGGTGCGGCAATGCGCATCGAGCTCCGCCTCCGTGACCGGCGAGCTGCGCTTGACGAAGGCCGTGACGCACTGGCCCCAGCGTGCATCGGCCAGCCCGACCACCGCCACTTCGTCGACGGCAGGATGCAGCGACAGCAGGCTCTCGATTTCGACCGGCGAGATGTTCTCGCCGCCGCTGATGATCATGTCGTCGGTGCGTCCCGAGACGAACAGGTCGCCGTCGCGGTCCAGGTAGCCGGTGTCGCCCGTGAAGTACCAGCCGCCGCGCAGCGCCTTGGCGTTGGCGTCGGAACGGTTCCAGTAGCCTTCGAAGGCTTCGTCGCCAGCCAGGTCGACGATGATCTCGCCTTCCTCGTAGCGCTCGGCGGCCAGGTCGGGATTACCGCTGTCGAGCCGCACCACGCGCAGCCGCTGGTTGATGCCCGCGCGTCCGGCGCTGCCCGGCTTCTTCACGGCGTCCTGGTCGATGCTGAAGGTGTACACCTCGGACGAGCCGTAGTGGTTGACGAACAGCTCCGGGTGGAACAGCGCGTCGAGCTTTTTCAGCAGCGCTTCGTTCATCGACGCTCCGGCGAAGCCGAGCTTGCGCACTGAGGACAGGTCGGTTCCGGCGCAGTTCGGATGCGCGATCACGTCGTGGTACAGCGTCGGCACCAGGTACAGGTTGGTGATGCGTTCGTTCTCGATAGCCGCCAGTACCGCCACCGGATCGAACTTCGGCACGCACACGAAGCAGCCGTCGACCAGCGCCATCGCCAGCAGCGAGCGCACGCCCATCGTGTGATACAGCGGCATCACGCCGAGGGTGCGTTCGTGGCGGCCGTACTGGTTCTGGGCGACGTGGGCCAGTGCTGCGGCGCGCTCGTGGCGGTGGCGGCGCGGCACGCCCTTCGGCTTGCCGGTCGTGCCGGAGGTGTACAGCATCAGCGACCAGTCGTCGGCGCCCGCGTTCAGCAACTGGGCGGGCTTCGCTGCCGCCAGCAGCTGTTCGAACTGCAGCGTGGCGCCGTCGGCGGGGCCGACCGCGATGCGCGGCAGGTCCTGCGCGACCACCGAGTCGCGCACGGCGTCGGCCGACACGTCCTGGAACACGATTGCGCGCGCATTGGCGTCGCCGGCGCAGTAGTCGATTTCGTCCGGCTTCGCGCGCCAGTTCAGGGGCGTGACGATGATGCCGGCGAACTGGCACGCCCAGTGCAGGGTCGCCATCTCCCAGCGGTTCTGCAGCAGCGCGACCACGTGGTCGCCGCGCTGCAGGCCGGTATCCTGCAGGCCGCCGGCCACCGCCGCCACTCTTTCGAACCACTCGCCGTAGGTCAGGCGCAGGTCGCCGTCCACCAGCGCCAGCTGGCCGGGACTGCGTTCTACCGATGCGAGGAAACTGCGGCCCAGATCAAGCATGTTGTTTACTCCCATGGATGGCGGCCTGGCGTTGCGCTGCAACGTCGAGCACCGCATTGACGATATTCGTGTAACCAGTGCAGCGGCACAGGTGCCCGGACAGCATGTCGCGCACCTGCTGCTCGTCCGGCGCCGGGACGCGTTCGAGGAAGTGGCTGCAGGACATCAGGATGCCGGCGGTGCAGAACCCGCACTGCAGCGCGTGGTGACGCTTGAACGCGGCCTGCAGGTCGCCCAGTTCCTCGCTGGACCCTTTGTTCAGGCCCTCGACGGTGTCGACGCTGCGGCCATCGGCCTGCACCGCCAGCTGCATGCACGAGCGCTGGGCCACGCCGTCGACGCGCACGGTGCAGGCGCCGCAGATGCCATGCTCGCAGCCGACGTGGGTGCCGGTGGCGCCAAGCTTGTGGCGCAGGAAGTCCGACAGCAGCATGCGCGATTCGGCCGGCGCGGTGCGCGCCACGCCGTTCAGCATGATGGTCACCGGGTACTCCATGTTCTTTTCGTAGTGTTTCATGTGCTTGCTTTCCCGATCAGTTGGCGGCCAAGCTGGCGCACCAGGTGGCGCCGGTATTCGGCGCTGGCGTGTGCGTCGCCCTGGGCTTCGAGTTCCCATGCGAAGTCGTTCAGTGCGGTGTCGAGATCGTCGCCCGCGATGCGCTCCCAGCGCTTGCGGATCGGGCGGTCGGCCACGCCGCCCACGGTCAGCTCGATGGCGCCGTCGGTGACCACCGCGGCCAGCGCGACGATGGCGAAGTCGCCATGCCGCATCGAGACTTCGCGGAAGGCATAGCGCGCGCCCTGCTGCTGCAGCGGGAAGCGCACTTCCTCGACGATCTCGCCGGGACGCACGGCGGTCATCAGCATCCCCTGGAAGAAGTCATCGGCCTTCAGCACACGGCGTCCGGACTGCGAACGCAGCACCACCTCGCCCTGCAGCGCGGTCAGGCACAGCGGCAGCTCGGCGCTCGGGTCGGCATGGGCGACCGAACCGCACACGGTGCCGCGGTTCCGGATCTGGAAGTGCGATATCCACGGGAAGGCCATGCCGAGCAGCGGCACCTCCGCGGCCAGCGAGGCGCGCGTTTCGACGCTGGCCTGGGTGGCTGCCGCGCCCACCGCCAGCTTGCCGTTTTCGACGCGTACGTAGTCGAGGTCCTTGCAGCGCGAGATATCGACCAGCATGGCCGGCTGCGCCAGGCGGATGTTCAGCATCGCCATCAGCGACTGGCCGCCGGCCAGGATCTTGGCGTCTTCGCCGTGGCGCGCCAGCAGGCCCACCGTCTCTTCGGCGCTGTCGGCGCGGATGTAATCGAATGCGGCGGGCTTCATTTGGCTACTCCAAGCGTACGCAGGATGCGCTGCCACAGGGAAGGCGCAGGCAGCGCGGCGCTGCCGCCCCCGGCCTGGCGCCCCAGTTGTTCGAACAGCTGGCGCAGCACGATCTTGGCGGCGCCTTCCAGCATGCGCCCGCCCACAGCGGCGACCTTGCCGCTGACGGCGGCGCTGTAGTCGTAGGTAAGCAGGGTTCCCGAACCTGCCGCTTCGAGCCGGATGCGGCCCGCGCCTTCGGCCGAGCCGAGCGAGCTGA
>DASWSX010000105.1:0-4890 GCA_036402435.1 Telluria sp.
CATACCTTCATCATGCCGGCGTCGCGCGTGATGATGCCGGCGGTCGGCGAGTCGGCCTGCGACTGCTGCATGCGGCGGTTTTCCTGCTGCAGCGCGTGCAGGAAGTAAGCACGTTGCAGCACCAGGCCAAGCACCTCCTGATCGCACGGCTTCTGGTGGAAATCGTAGGCGCCCATCGCGATTGCCTTTACCGCGTTCGCGTGGTCCTGGTTGCCGGTCAAAACGATCACGCGCGTCTCCGGTGCCAGCGCCAGGATCTGCTGCAAGGTGGCCAGGCCTTCGGTAGCGCCGTCCGGATCCGGCGGCAGGCCGAGGTCCATCGTCACTACCGCTGGTTCATGGCGGCGGATCTGCGCCAGCGCGCTTTCGCGGTCGCCCGCCACCACCACGTCATAGTTGTCGAAGCTCCAGCGCAGCTGCTTTTGCAGTCCTGGGTCGTCTTCGATGATTAACAGTTTCTGTTTGGTCTGGGTCACAACAATCCTCTTACCTTACGCGGCGATATCGATGCTTTCCGCTTCAACGCGGTACAGCGGCAGCAGTATCTTGAAAGTGGTTCCGCCGGGCTGGCTGCTCGATACATGCAGCTTGCCGCCCAGTTCGGAGATGTATTCGCGGCTTTCGAACACGCCAATGCCCATGCCGGCCGACTTGGTCGACTCGAACGGCTTGAACAGGCGCTCGCGGATGAATTCTTCGCTCATGCCTTCGCCAGTGTCGGTGATGGACACGTGCGCCGCATCGCCGTGGCGCTCGACGCGGATGGTCACCTGGCCGTCGCGCGCGGTGGCCTCGATCGCGTTCTGGATCAGGTGGCCCACCACGCGCTCGAGCCGTTCGCGGTCGGCCACCACCTTCAGGCCGGCGTCCCGGATATCGAGCAGCGGACGCGGTTCGAAGGCGGCCTTGCCGGCCACCGCCTGGCGCAGCACCTGGTCGAGCTGCAGCGGCGACGGATCTTCGGTCGACGCGCTGCGGCCCAGCTTCTGCAGCAGCAGGCGCATCTTCTGCACGGAGAAATCCAGCGTTTCCAGCATGTCGCGCTGGAACTCGGGGTTGTCCTTGTGCTTTTCGGCGTTGGACGTCAGCAGCGACAGCTGCGACACGAGGTTCTTCAGGTCGTGCACCACGAAGGTCGACATCCGGTTGAACGACTCGAACTGGCGCGCCACCATCAGCGAATTGGCCGCGTCTTCCTGCGCAAGGTAGCTGGCAGCCTGGCTGCCGGCGATCTTGAGCAGGTCGATCACTTCCCAGTTCAGCGTGATCTTGCTGCGCGGCTGCTGCAGCACGACGAAGCCAAACAGCTTGCCCTGCAAAATCAGCGGCACCACCAGCCGACCCCGCGGGAAGCTGCGCAGCCAGTCGGGAATCGTCACCGAATCGTATTTGTCCGGGCTGATGTCGTATTCGTCGAGGTCGAACACCCATTCGCGCTGCTCGAGGAAGGTGCTGAACGGCGAGCCCGCCGGTTCCGCCGACTGCGGCAGCGGCGCATGCCAGCTTGCGTACGGCACGCAGGCGCCGCCCTCGCGCCGGATCCACAACGCGCCGCCCGGGCTCTCTACCAGCGCGGCCACCGCCTGGATCGCGCGCTGGCCCAGCTCCGGCCCGTGTTCGGACAGGGTGCGGGTAAAGCGCAGCCACTCCTCGCGGTAGTCGTAATTGTAGCTGTAGAAGTGCTTCGAAATGAACACCTTCAGCCAGGCGCGGAAGGTGCCGGAGAACAGGATCCCCACCAGCAGCACCAGGGCGCCGAACAGGAACGAGACCTGCATCACGGTGCCCCAGCTGCCGCCGAAATAGCGCAGGTAGTAGCCGGCCGATCCCATCGCCAGCAGATAGATCGCCGATCCGAAAAGCGCCGCCGAGTGGAACATCACACGGCGCGACACGGCCAGGTCGACCGACCACGAACTGCTGCGCGCGATCGAGATCGCCAGCAGCGGCACGGTCAGCGCATTAACGATGCCGCGCGCGGCCCAGATGTCCGGATTAATCTGCTGGAACAGCATGGTGTCGCTGTACAGGTAGAAGTCGTACGCGAAGATGCCGCCGATGCCCAGGCAGGCAAACTTGATCGCCCAGCGCTCCTGCACCGGCTTGTTGCGGTACAGCTGTTCGACCAGCAGCATGCCGAACACCGCGATGCCCACGCGCGCCGCCACAGTCGGCATGAAGCCGCCTTCGATGATCGAGCTGATGTCCCACAGGCCGGCGGCGGTGCCGGCGGCGAAGATGAAGTAGAAGGCGGCGGCCCCGGCCAACGTTGGCGAGATCGCCCATGGCAGGCGGCTGTCATCCTTGCGGTAATTGCCGATCAGGAGAACCAGCACCGCCGACCAGCCGGCGCTGCGCAGGATGCCGAAGGTGTTGGCCCACTTGGCCAGGTCAGGATAGCCGGAGGTCTGGAACGCGATGGTGGCGCCCCAGATGGCGCTGAGCGAGCAGGCTGCCGCCAGCACGCGGCTCTGGGGCCGGGCGCGCCATTTGGTCAGCAGCAGGAAGGCCAGCAGCGCGAAGGCTGCGGCACTTATTGCGTAGCTGTAAGAAGCGATGCTGGTCAACGTAAATCGTCCATCTCAACAGCCATTTCGAAGGATTGGCTTACAGGAAACTGGCCGGCCGAACCGCCAGCTCCTGGTTAGCGGCCGCTGCGGAACAGCACCACCTTGAGGGTGTCGATCAGGACCAGGATGTCGAGGAACAAACTATTGTTCTTCACATAATACAGGTCGTACTGCAATTTTTGCAATGCATCTTCGGCCGAGGAACCGTAGCCGTAGCGCACCTGCGCCCAGCCGGTGATGCCTGGCTTGATGCTGTGGCGGACATTGTAATAGGGGACGACCTCAACCAGCTGTTCGACAAAGTACGGGCGCTCGGGACGCGGGCCGACGAACGACATCTCGCCCTTGAACACGTTGAGGATTTGCGGCAGTTCGTCGATACGGGTCTTGCGGATGAAGTTGCCAACGAGGGTGACGCGCGGATCGTCCTGCGCGGCCCACTGCGGCTTGCCGCCTTTTTCGGCGTCGTTGCGCATGCTGCGGAACTTGAGCACGTTGAAGCTATGGCCGTCCTTGCCGACGCGCTCCTGCTGGTAGAAGATCGGCGAGCGGTCTTCGATATAGATCGCCAGCGCGGTAATGAGCATGATCGGGAACGACACCAGCAGGATCGCGCCGGAGCAGATCAGGTCGAACGAGCGTTTCATGAAGGCGCGGATGAAGCTCTGGTCGAAGCCGCCGCCGAACACCAGCCAGCTTGGCTGCAGCGAGTCGACCCGGATTTGCGCCGTCTCGCGCTCGAAGAATGTGGCCGCGTCGGTCACCTTGATGCCCTGCAGTTTGCAGTCGAGCAGTTCCTGGATCGGGAAGCCAGAGCGGCGGTTCTCGACCGCCACCACGATCTCCTTGACGTTGTTGGCGGCGGCGACCCACGCCAGCGAATGGCCTTCGCGGATCGTCATCAGGCGCTCGGTTGCGATCAGCGGCTCTTCCTGCGGCATCGCGATGAAGCCGGCGATGTCGTACTTGTGATAGCTGGTGTCGCGCCCGGCGAGGTCGCTGCATTCCTTGGCCAGCGGACCGCTGCCGAGGAACAGGATGCGCGATTCCAAGAAGCGCAGCTCCGACGTTTTAAAGAAGATGGTGCGCGCGACCAGGATGCCGGCGCCTGCGATCAGGAACACGACCAGCAACAGGCCGCGGCCGATCTGCAGTTCCGGCGCGACGTAGAACAGCAAGGTCAGGATCACGAAGCCGATCGCGAACGACGGCATCAGCTTGTTGAAGAACGGATTGCGCAGGCCTTCCGAGAAGTTCAGCTGGTACATGCCCATTGCACTCATCGAGAACACGATCGCGGCCGCGAACGCGAGCGCAGAGGTGAAGAAGTGGTCGATGCCCGGCACCGCCGTGCCGTCGTCGAGGCCGAGGAAGCGGACCGCCGCGCCAGCGTAAGCGGCGCCCACCAGTACCAGCACTTCGACGAACAACAGGAAGAAAACAATCTTCGACACGTAGTGATTTGAGATTTTTAGCACTTTATTCTCCAGATTTCTCTAGCGCTTACCGGGGTTGCGCCAGGCTGCGTACGTACCACGCCATCGCCTGCTGCAGGCCTTCGCCGATCCGGTGGGTCGGGGCGTAGCCGAGCAGGGTCGAGGCCTTGGTGATGTCGGCCTGCGAGTGGCGCACATCGCCGGCCCGGAAGCCCACGTACTCGGGCTGGTGCTGCTCTAAATGCGGAAACTGCGCTACCAGCAGCGAACGCATCATCTCGTGCAGTTCGTTCAGGCTGGTGCGCTCGTTGAGCGCGACGTTGTACACCTGGTTGGCCGCTTCGCTGCCGGCGGTCGCCGCCAGCAGGTTGGCCTGGATGACATTGTCGATGAAGCAGAAGTCGCGGCTGGTTTCGCCGTCGCCGTTGATGCGCAGCGTACGCCCTTCGATCAGCGCGGCCACCCACTGCGGAATCACCGCGGCGTAGGCGCCGTGCGGATCCTGGCGCGGGCCGAATACATTGAAGTAGCGCAGGCCGATCGACTCGGTGCCGTAGGTGCGCGCGAAGACGTCGGCGTACAGCTCGTTGACGTACTTGGTGACCGCGTAAGGCGACAGGGGACGGCCGATATTCTCTTCCACCTTCGGCAGGGCCGGGTGGTCGCCATAAGTGGAACTTGATGCGGCGTAGACGAAGCGTTTCACCTTGGCGTCGCGCGCGGCGACCAGCATGTTCAAAAAGCCGGTGACGTTGGTTTCGTTGGTGACGATCGGATTGTCGATTGAGCGCGATACCGAGCCCAGGGCCGCTTCGTGCAGCACGTAGTCGACCCCGGCGCAGGCGCGCGCGCAGTCGCCCGGCACGCGGATATCGCCGTTGATG
>DASWSX010000106.1:0-7192 GCA_036402435.1 Telluria sp.
CAGTACACCTATTGATATGGCGCGCCCGCGCCTTCCTGCCGGCACATCAAATGCGTTGCGGCAACCACCATGGGGGCGTTTTCTTACGCACAATCTTTCGACGGCATCAATTGGTGACATCGAGCTCGGACGCGCAGACCACCATCCGCATCAGGATGACGCTTGCGCGATGACTTCGCTCTCGCCAGTACGAATGGAGCAGACGCTTGAGGACTAGTAGGCTCCACGCAAGCCTTCCGCTCCTCTCCCTCCATGGGCAGTCCGTCCGCTTCGGGTCGAAGGAAGACACCACTGCGCGCCGCTTAAGCGGGCCTGACATCGGCCGCCGTCTACGAGTCACCCGCGTAGTTAGCCGGGCCGTGGCGGACGCCCGACCCACCCCCGATAACCCGGCCTAATCGTCATGGTGCGCGACAGGGTGTGCTGGGCGAAAAGCGCTCCTCGCCCAGCCCTGTCAACGTTGCTCTGATCAGTTGTCCTCGCCGCCTCACTCGGGCGTCGGCGGCCGCAGCGCCCAATACGCTGCGGGCTCGGCCAGCCAGTGCTCCTGCAGCACTCGCACCAGTAAGGGCGTGCGCCACCCCAAGGCAGGGGCGAAACAGTAGTCGCTTGCTGACAGGGTTCGTGCCTCCTCCTGCAGGAGCAACCAGCGACTGCGTCGGCGCAGTTCCTCGATCAACGTTTGGCGCGCCACGGCTTGGTCCAGGTTGGATTTCAGCAGCGCCGCGGCCGCGCCCCGCACCGCGTTCCATACCAGATAGCGTTTACGGCCGAGCGGATGAAGCATCCATTCATCGGCAATCGCTTGCACCACCGTATCGGCGTCCGTGGGATCAAGCGCGTGCTTGCGCAGCAGGTGGCCCAAGTAGGTCCGAACTTCGGCATCGGCCAGTCGCCGCCACATCTCGGTCAACGCCGACTGAGCGCCGTCGCGTGCGACCTCAGCGCGGAAGTGCCGCAATAGCTGCGCCTGCAGCGCCGGTGCGTGCCCCACATCACGGGGGTACGTCCAAGCGAAGGGTTCGTAGAGCGCGCGCCGCGTTAGGCGCTCGCCGGCGTGCGCCTCGCGCATGACGCCGGAGGCGACGAGTTCATCAAACAGATGCTGCGATAGGCCGGAGCCGGTCGACACAGGCACCGGCACGGTGGTCGCCAGCTCAAATGCGTGCCACGCCGCGACCCGACCCAAGTCAAGCGCGTGCAGGCGCTCCTCTAGATCGTAGCTGGCGGAGAGAGTCGTTTGAGTGCGGACATGGGACACGCACACCTGTGCTTAGTGCGAGGGCCACAGCGTACCAGTGCGTCAAACCGTTTTCTACACCATTTTCATGTAACGCGTGCCTGCGCCATAGATTGCCGGTCGCCCCCGTGAGGCGACCCATGAGCCCCAAAGCCCCGACCAAGACCATTTACCGCGAGGACTACCGGCGCCTGATTGAAAGGCTGCGAGCACGACGAGAGCATTTGCGGTGGTCGCAGGGAGAGGTCGCGCGCCGCCTGGGCTGGTCGCAGCAGCGCCTGTCCGCGGTCGAGGCAGGCGCGCGACGTCTCGACGTAATCGAGTTCTGGCAGCTCACTGGTGTGCTCGGTCTCAGCGCCGCACGTCTTCTAGCTTTGCTTCGCCAAGCCCCCTGATTGCGCAGGAAACGCGCTGAAAACGAGACCGTGCGGCGGGCTCGTGCAGGTCCCGGAATCAGAGTTCGAGCGCCGAATTGCGGCGGTGAATCATTCTGCCCATTGAATTTTGCGCGCTTCAGGCCTCGCAGGGTTCGATGACGTAATCGCCAAGCGCGGGCGCCAGCACCGCTTTCGCTCGGCGTCCGAAATCGCGCATGTGGTTGAACTGTCCGGTAGGGCGCGACTCCATCCGCAGGGCAACGGGCCGTCCTCGCAGGGACAGCGCTGCGGCTTCCGGCGTAACGAAGGCCAACTGCCAATTTGCGTGCGAGTCGACATGGCTGCGGAGCCAGGATCGGACGTACGTCCTCTGATCCGCGGCGCGAAGCGCGCCACCAGCCTGCATCTCCTTCAGCATCCTCCGTGCCGATACGAGGGCAGGAATTAGGTCGAAGGCCGCGGTATCGGCCACAAGGCCGTCGACGACAATGCGGTCTAGTATCTGCTGCCGCACCCTCGCCGCCACGAGCGGCCATGTGAGGCGAAACTCGCCGCGCGCGAAGGCAAGGACCATGCAGTGAAAGGCGCGCTGGATGGCCAAGCGAGGGTCCTCGCCGTAGTCGGCCTGTTGTACGGCCGCCGTCAGGAGCGCGGTGAGCGCATGGCCAGTGCCGGTGGCCGCAAGACTCTCAAGCATCGTTGGGCTTAAAGGTCGCCGTTCGTATGTCCAGCCGTGGTCAACGAACCGGGTGAGCCGAAGGCTGAGCCATCGCTCGGTGTCAATCAGCGCGTTCTCCAAGTCGTCCCGCGCCTGCCACTGCTTGCGACTATCCCAACCCACCCGGAGGACAGTGTAGAGCGGATGCTTTAAGCGGCCTACTGACAACCCTCCCCGGGTATCAAGGAGGTCGACAACTTGCTGCGACGGAACGCAATCCCCGCGCTGATAGCGTGCGAACTTTCCCGGCTGCGGACCGGTTCGACGTCGCAAATTACGTTGCTGGTTCAGCCTCGCATCGACTGCATACCCGCTCTCGAGCCGGTGCTCGATTAGCACTGCGTCCGCCCAATCTACCGTCGCGAGTACCCGCTCGCTGTCGAGCTTATGCGCCACAACGTCGCCCTCCCCACTGAACAGAAGATCCCCATTTCAGGGTGTCTGGAGCTATTTATACAGGAATGTTGGACGCTAACGTTCCCGTAATTTTGGTCAGGATACGGGAACGTAGGGTAGCGATCATGCCGCGTAGCCGTCGGTTGCGGTCTTGGGCACCATGAGTTCAACCAAACGTGACTGCCCGTGACTACCGACCGCGCCCCGCCACAACATGATGATGAGGAGGCGCGCATCCGCCGCGAACTGTTGGACCGCCATGGCCCATTGCTGACTGGGCGATCGCTTCAGCAGGCGCTCGGTTACCCAAGTGCAGCTGCATTCCGGCAAGGAGTCGCCCGAAGCACTGTTCCAATACCAACCTTTCTGATTGGCGGAAGACGCGGCCGCTTTGCGCCCGTGTGGGACGTCGCACGATGGCTCGCTCACCAAGGTGGCGTTCAGTCACGCTTGGCGGTCGTGCAGCCCACCGCAGTGCACCGAGGTACGGCTTCGGCCAAAAGCGCGACGGAGCGTGCAGGCCGGACTACGAAAAGGACATCTCCTTGAGCCCGGCGAACGCGCAAACGCTGGAAGGCATTTCTGGGCGCTTTGGTGCCACAGCAACGCTCCGTGCTTGCGACGTCGGCCCAACTGTGGACGGTTGCGCCTTTGGAAGCACGCGCATTGTCGGGCGTCGCGACGCACTGTAACCGCTGTCGAGTACGCCCACGTTCCTCTTAATGCCTTGGAGGCTTCCACGCCCAGTTAGCCGCAAACCACGACGAAAATTTCGCTGCCCGAAAACGAAGACGGCCCCTGGCAGGGGCCGAATCGCACAGCTGAGTTGCACTGGAGTATTCAGCTTCTTCGGAATTGGGATTCCGGTCAAGTATGGCTTGGCGATTGCCAGGCTCGAACAGGGTGGTCCGTGATGCCCCTTTGCATCCTCACACGCGCGCCGAGCTAAAGGCACAGTTCTGACGGTTCCACCGTTCACATAGCTCCTGATATCCGAGAGGTCCGCAGGCCGCTCGGCCCCGCGGTAGCGCTGCCCGAATGCAGCGCTCAAGGACCATCCATGCCCTACTTCACTCCACCGGCATCCATGCACGTAGGCAAGACCGGAGTGCGTTCATCCGGCGATACAGCTTGTTCGCTGCACAAGCCCGGCTCTCGCCCCTACGTCCCACGCGCCTATAAGCGACGCGAATTTGAAGCGCGAGACGTGTATGGCTTCCACTCATTAAAAGAGAGACGCGCCGTCGAAGTCGACGGCTTGGCGGCGATCGCCGTTGCCTTGGCGCTTGAGTGCGCCCCCACTGTAGCGGCCTATTGCGAGCGCCCACGCTACCTTGAAGTCGACGCGAGGCAGGTCGAACTGGACTTCTGGGTTCGACTTGCCACCGGGTTCGAAGAAGCCCTGCTCATCGTGCGCGATGGTGACTGCGTACAAGTACCTGGCGGCATGATGCGCCCACGCGAAGCGGATCGCCTCCGCGAGGCGGCAGAGCGCCAGTCGCTCCGCCTTCGTTTCGTGACCGAGCAGGACGTGCGTGCTCAGGGCGCCACTATCAAACAGGACATGCGCCTTTTGGCGTTCGCGCAAGTCGCCGAACGCTTGGATAACCGCCTCGCGTTGCGCAGCCGCGTTCATGAGCACCTGTCAGCGCTTGAGCGCTGCCCCATCGAGCAACTCGAAGCGGCTCTCGGCGCGTTCCACGCAAGCGACGTGCAGGCCATCGCTTGTGAGCTTGTGTGTCTCGGCGTGCTGGACTTCGATCGCTCGCGTCCGCTCACTCGCAAGACGATGCTCTTCGTGAGGACCGACGCATGACGCCCCTGACCGAGGAGCAGGTGCAGATGCTGTTAGCGCTGCCCCGACCAGACACTAAGGCGATGAACGACCTGGCAGTGGAGGATCGCAACGCAATCGATAACCGGGTCAACGCACTGGTTTCACTAATCGAGGGCCATTCGGTGCGTGAGGTCGCGCGCACTCATGGACTCACCCGCCGAACATGTAAGCGGATGCTGACCCTGGCCGTAGAATCTAGCGCACTCGGTGACATCAACGGTTTCGCGGTGTGCATGAAAGGTGCGCGGCTGGTGGATCCGGCCCCCCGCGACATCGACGGCCCGTTACAAAAACGCCCCTACGACATGCTGCGACTTCTGGAAAAGATCCCGAAGATCAAAGCTATGCTCACCGCATTCCGCGGCGACTTACCCTCTCGAACCCAGACCAGTCCAAAGTTCAACCGTCTGTGCACCTCGCTCAAGGGTGTTCTCAAAGAGCACGGTCTCGGCCAAGAGGACTATCCGCTCAACTCCGCCGATGGGGGGCGCCGCGCGTGGATCAATGCGATCAAGCGAATTCGCGTGCGCGCCAGAGAGCTCGCGATGCTGCTGATTTCGGAGCCGGGCCTAACTAAGTGGAGCGATCTGGGCCACGCCGAACCGTTCGACGAGACGCAGCTCGACGGCCACTACATCGACCTCAAGGACCAGTGGTGCGCCATTCCCCTCGGCGATGGCACTTATAAGCGCGTCAAGGTGTCTGGCCTGGTCCTGCTGGTTGAGATCGATATTGCTTCTCGAGCGTGCGTGGGCTGGACCGTGCTGGTCGATCAGGCCTACAACCAGTACGACTTCCTCCGCACGATCGTGCGCGGGCTTATGTCTTGGCGACCGAAAGACATGGCCGGACGGCGCATGCGCTACCTCCCGAACGCGTGGATGCCAAGCGCAGTTGCCGGCCCGCCCATGCGTGCGCTGCGGATCTCCGTCGACAACGCTAGTAGCCATTTAGCCAAGCATGCGCGTGGCGCGCTTCGGCCCCTTCGGCTAGGCCTCTATCGGTTCGGCAACGCGGGCCTACCGGAAACACGGCCCCATATCGAAGCATTCTTCGGCTCGATCGAGCACCACGTCCTGCGCTACCTCGCCGGTGGATTCGAACCTGAGACGAAGGTTCGCGAAGAGCAGGTCGTATCGCCGAAATCGACCAAACAGCATCCGTTGTTCTTGCACCTGCTCGAAGATTTCCTCGATATTGTCTTCTCGACCTATAACGTCACCCCGCACGCCGGGCTTAACGATCGCACTCCGCGTGAAGTCATTGAGACGTGGCTGGCCGAGGGCGGCATGCCGCTGCGCTCCACGCGCACCGCTCAGGACATCATTGACTTCGGCCGCACCCGTCTGCGCGTGACAGTCCGAGGTGGTGGTACGGGCAAGGAGTTGCCGCACATCAATCACGTCTATGCGACCTACCGCAGCGACAAGCTGAGCACGCGTACCGATCTCGTTGGCAAATCCTTCAATGCTTATGTCGAAGAGGACGCTCGATACATGACGCTGCTCGACGACAAGGGCTTGCCGTACCTGCAGCTCAAGGCACTGGCCCCGTACGGTGCAACGCGCCATACGCTCGAAGAGCGGCGGCGGGCCCACCGTTGGAAGATCAGCCGAGGCGGGCGCTGGGAGGGCGTGCACGACCTGATCGCCGACTTTCATGCTGAGGTGCGCGAAGCCGCGCGCCACCTCAAGTGGGCCGCTGACGACGTGGCTTCTGGCCGCATCCCGTCTAGTTCGGCTGCGCCCGCGCCCTCGCGCGTGGCAACTCCGCAGCTCGAAGGCCTCACGCCGCTCGGCGGACCAGTTTCGCTACGCCGCCGCTAGACGCGATCCGCTCCCTCCTCTTTCAGGACGGCATACGCCGCACTCATCAGATGAGACCATTTCATCCGCTACTTCTCGCCAAACGACCTTTGATCCTCACCCGCCCAGCCGAGCGTCTTGCCGGAGCCGCACGCGTCAGCATCGAACTCGGGTGCGACGCGATCTGGGTTGAAGGTAAAGGGCGCGTAGGCAAAACGTTCGGCTGCCGCCAACTTGTGCAGAGCGAGGCGTGGCGGCCTTTTCCGATGTACATGGCCGAGTTCACCTATGGCCAACCGACCAAGCCCACCGAGGGCTACTTCATGGCTTCGTTGTTGGAGCAGATGGGTCAGACGGTGCCTGTCAGCGCAGGCAGCAACTTGCTGGCCACGCGTCTCGTGCGACTTCTGCATGAGCAGCGTCACAAGCGCTCGGCAGAGATTATTGGCCTTGTCATAAACGAGGCGAACCGTTTCACCTCGGAAGACTACGAGCACGTGGTGACGATCAGCAACGAGATCGAGAAGACTTCTCGCGCATTCTTCCTGCTGATTAACCAGAGCGATGCCGGGCGGCTTGGCACGGGCGATACTGATAGCCGCCCGCCGCCACACGTCTACGGCCGCTTTTTCACCAACTCGCACCACTACACAGGCCTGCTGTGGGACGTTCCAGCGCACGAATCGGAGCAGCACACACTCTCCGATGTAGCGCTCGCCTTCCAGGAATACGACGACGAGCTCACCTGGCCGCAGGGCTCCGGGATCTCCTACACGCGGCACTTCGCACCCGAAGCATGGGCGGATGGGTGGCGTTTGG
>DASWSX010000107.1:0-7393 GCA_036402435.1 Telluria sp.
CTGGCTTGTGTTTGCCGCGCAGTCGGAGTGCCACTTCGCTGGCAACACGTCCGAGGACCAAGTCCGTCGCGTCAACCACGAACCAATCGCGCTGGACTTCGTGTCCTTTAGCGGAAAAAGTTTTCATGATGACTTCCTAATATGTAAATCGCTCAAATGGTGGTTCCGCCTGCGTTACCAGCGGACTCGGCCTTATTATCTTTCCTGAGCAAACGGAAAGCCGACAATCATAACGCATCCGGCCTTGCTGCGTCAAGGCACGGCTGCGGCCGCTGTCGCATGCTGGCACAGCGCGGGCAACTCGCGCCTGGTGCCTGCCAACCGTCGTTCGTCCCAAACAACCGGCGCTTGATGCCAAATGAGTTGACTGGCGGAACGATGCCAAATTAGTATTCCTACGTACCCATTTAGGAGTCCTTGTGAAATTCAGTGCCTGCCTTGCCGTTGTGTTGTTCCCGCTTCTCGTGTCCCCGCCCGCCGCTCACGCCGTGCCGACCTCGCAAGCCGGGCGCGCCTGCCACCTGCCCGGCTCGGAAGAGCCGCTGCGCTGCCTGAAGGTCAAGGTACCGCTCGACTACGCCGCGCCGTCGACGACCATCGAGGTGCACGTAACCCTGGCCCCGGCGTTCCGCGAATCGGCCCGTCCCGATCCTTTGATCATCCTCGCCGGCGGCCCCGGCCAGGCCGGCAGCGACCTGCTGCCGTTCCTCGACACGGTGTTCCGGCGCGTGCGCGCCACCCGCGACATCGTCTTCATCGACCAGCGCGGCACCGGCCTGTCGGGCAAGCTCGATTGCGCCAGCAAGCCCGAACACGAGACCATGACCGATGAGCAGCTCGATGTGGCCGCCGCCGAATGCATCTCCAGCCTGGGCAAGCCTTACGCCGCCTACACGACCGCCAACGCCGCGCGCGACATCGAGATGGTGCGCAAGGCGATCGGCTACGGCCAGGTCAACCTGTGGGGCGGCTCGTACGGCACCCGGCTCGGGCAGGAATACGCCCGCGCCTTCCCGGCCCAGGTGCGCTCGCTGATCCTCGACGGCGTCGCCGCACCCGACCAGGTGATTCCTGCCGGCGGCATCGACGGCCAGGCCGCGCTCGACGGCCTGTTCCGCGCCTGCGCCAAGGATAGCGCCTGCAACAAGGCCTTCCCCGCGCTGCGCGCCGAATACGACGCACTGGTCACGCGCCTGGGCAGCGGCCCGGTCGAAGTCTCGGTGGCCAATCCGCGCACCACGCTGCCGCTGCGCGAATCGATGACGCGCTCGCGCTTCCTGAGCACCGTGCACAACGTGCTGTACTCGCCGCTCGACAGCCGCCGCCTGCCGTTCATGATCCACAGCGCCTACCAGGGCCGCTGGGAACCGTTCATTGCGCGCCGCAACGTCTCGGGCGACTTCGCCACCGACGCGCCGATGTCGATGGTGCTGCACGTGGCAGTCGTCTGCGCCGAAGACTACCCGCGCCTGACGCCGCAGATGGCGGCCGCAGACGCGCGCGCCTCGCTGCTGGCGGTCGCCATCGTCAAGCGCATGGACGGCATGTGCAAGGCCGCGAAAGTGCCTGCGGTGCCGCTGCGCGCGCCGTCGCGCATCGATGCGCCGGTGCTGATGCTGTCCGGCGCGCTGGACCCGGTCACGCCGCCGCGCCGCGCCGAAGCCGCCGGCAAGCACATGGCGCGCGCCCAGCACGTGGTGGTCACGCACGCCGGCCACGGCATCTCCCAGCTCGGATGCGGCCCGCGCCTGCTGCGCACCTTCCTCGACAATCCCGAACAAAAGCTCGACGCCAAATGCCTGGCCGAGATTCCCGCGCCCACCTTCCAGGTCGGCAGCGCCGGACCCCACCCTTAACGCATCGAGGCACATATGATTGAAGCACACGACGTCCGCAAACAATTCGGTACGGTGCAGGCGCTTGGCGGGGTGTCGTTTACCGCGCGCGACGGCCAGATCACCGCGCTGCTCGGCCCGAACGGAGCCGGCAAGACCACCCTGCTGCGCCTCCTTGTCGGCCTGCTCAAGCGCGACCATGGCAGCATCGCCGTCGGCGGAATCGATCCCGCGGCCGATCCGATGTCGGTGCGCCGCGACATCGGCTTCCTGACCGACCAGTTCGGGCTGTACGAGCGCCTGACGACCCACGAATACCTGACCTATTTCGGTGAGCTGAACGGCATGGGCGGCGCCGACCTGCGCAAGCGCATCGACGAGGTGGCCGACCTGCTGTCGATGGAAGACATCCTGCTGCGCCCGACCAAAGGCTTTTCGCAAGGCCAGCGCATCAAGGTGGCGCTCGCGCGCTCACTGCTGCACCGGCCGCGCCACCTGCTGCTCGACGAGCCAAGCCGGGGCCTCGACGTGATGAGCACGCGCGCGCTGCGGCTCGCGCTCAACGCCCTGCGCAAGGAAGGCTGCTGCGTGGTGATGGCTACCCACGTGATGCAGGAGGTGACCCACCTGTGCGACGACGTGATCGTCATCGCCAAGGGCCACACCGTGGCCCAGGGCTCGCCCGAAGAACTGTGCCGGCGCACCGGCATCGCCAACCTCGAAGATGCATTTGTCAGCCTGGTAGGCGAAGAAGGGATCGCAGCATGAAGTCCAGGATGTTGGTCGTATTTTGGAAGGAATTCCGCGAGACGCTGCGCGACCGCCGCTCGCTGGTGCTGCTGGTGATGTTCACGCTGATGTACCCGCTGATGCTCGGCTACATGCTCAACAAGCAGATCGAGCGCGCCACGGCGCCAGAGCGCGAAGGCATGGAGCTGGCCGTCATCGGCGCGGCGCACGCGCCCAACCTGATGGCCCAGTTCAAGCAGAAGAACGTCACCGTGCACCAGCGCGGCGAGATGGACGAAACGGCCATCGGCGAACTGCTGCGCTCGCGCAAAGTGGTGGCGGTGCTGCGCATCGACGACAAGTTCGTGGAGAGCTACGCGGCGATGCGCCCGGCACAGGTCGAGCTGTGGTTCGATTCGGCGGTCGACCACGGGCCGCGCGTGCGCGATGTCGAAAATGTCCTGCGCGATTATGGACGCGACATCGCCAGCGCGCGCCTGCTCGCCCACGGCGTCTCCCCGGTGACGATGGCGCCGGTGAAGGTGCAGCGCTACGACACCGGCGGCACGGCCGGCAGGTCGGGCGTGATCGGCGCGATGATCGGCTTCCTGTTCTTCCCGGCGTTTGCCTGCTGCCTGTCGGCGGCCGTCGACAGCACCGCCGGCGAGCGCGAACGGCGTTCGATGGAGGTCCTGATGGCGCAGCCGCTGCGCACCTGGGAGCTCATCGGCGGTAAATGGCTTGCCGCCGGCATCATTGCGGTGATCGCCATCACGCTCGAACTGGCCCTCGCGCACGGCATCCTGAGCTGGCTGCCGCTGGAAGAAGTCGGCACCTCATGGCGCGTCACCTCGACCGACCTGGCGCTGATCTGCCTGGCCGCGGTGCCGCTGTCGCTGCTGGCGGCCGCGGTGCACATCGCGGTGGCGATGAACGCCAAGTCGTTCAAGGAAGCCCAGACCACGGCCAGCATCGTGATGCTGGTGCCGATGATCCCGGGCGTGGTGGTGTCGATGATGGAACTGAAGACGGCTGCGTGGATGTACGCGGTGCCGATGCTGGCCAACCAGACCCTGCTCGGTGAAGTCGCCAAGGGCCAGGACATCGGTCCGATGCCATACCTGGCAACCTTCCTCAGCTCGATGCTGCCGGCGCTGGCCGCGGTCGCCTTTGCCAGCTGGCGCCTGCGCAGCGAACGTTACGTACTGGCGGTATAGTCACGTTTTGAACGGAGGCAGTGATGGATGTAAAAGTCAGCTGGAACGGCCCGTCGGGCATGAGTTTCCGGGCCGAGACCGGGTCGGGGCATATGGTGTCGATGGATGGGGCGCCTGACGGCGGAGGCCATAACCTGGCGCCGCGCCCGATGGAGATGGTGTTGCTGGGGACCGGCGGCTGCACCGCCTATGATGTGGTGCTGATCCTCAAGCGCGGGCGCGAACAGGTCGAAGGCTGCGATGTCACGCTCAAAGCCGAGCGCGCCGAGACCGACCCGAAGGTGTTCACCCGCATCCACTTCCACTTTGTCGTCACCGGCAAGAACCTGAAGCACTCGACGGTGGAGCGGGCGATCAACCTGTCGCACGACAAATACTGCTCGGCCTCGATCATGCTGGCCAAGACGGCCGCCTTCTCGCACTCGTTCGACATCGTCGACACGGGTGCGGCCGCACAGCCGTAAAATCAGATGTAGTAGGCGGTGGTGGTCATGACCTTGGACATGACCGTCATGCCAGCCTTGACCGCGAACGGCGTATCGGCCGCGCCCATTGCCTGGGCTGCCGCGCCGTGCGCGATTTCGTCGGCGCGCATCTGTTCGACGATCGCGCGCGACTTCGCATCCTGGACCGGCAGCCGGTCGAGGTGGCTATTGAGATGCGCCTCGACCTGGCGCTCGGTTTCGACCACGAAGCCCAGACTGCGCGCGTCGCCCAGATGCGCCGCCACCGCGCCGATCGCATACGCGCCGGCGTACCACAGCGGGTTTAACAGGCTCGGCTGCGAACCCAGTTCCGACAGGCGCTGCGCGGTCCACGCCAAATGGTCTTCTTCCTCACGGCCGGCCTGTTCGAATTGCGCGCGCATCTGCGGGCTTTTCGCAAAGCGCGCCTGCGAATCGTACAGCGCCTGCGCGCACACTTCGCCGACATGGTTCACCCGCATCAGGCCGGCGCTGCGGCGCTGCTCGCTCTCGTCGAGCGTGGCGTCGGCCGCATGCGCCGCCGGGTTCGGGCGCGAGGCGGTGGCCACGCCGCCGATGACGCGCAGCGCCTTGTCGACGTTGACGATCAGGTGATCGAGCGGGTTGAGTGAACGCGGAGGATGCATGGCGGTGTCCAGTAGTGCTGTAAAAACGTCATTATAAAACGTCGCGCGGCGCCGGCGCGCCCGCCTCGGGCAGCTTCTGGCGCTCGATCCAGTCCAGCACCGGGCCGGCGATGTCGATCCCGGAGATTTTCTTGGCCACCGACAGGTTCAGCGACAGCAGGAACGGCACGCTGTCGACCGGCACATCCGGGCAGTGCTCGGCAACCGCGGGAAGGAAGCGCTTCGACTCGAGCACCGGGATCACTTTGGCGCCGCTCATAAACTGCAGCACGCTGGTGATCGTGTGGCCCTTGCCGATGGTCCGGTAGATGAAGCGGTTGAACTCGCGGTCGACCAGCTTGAAGTCGATGGACTCGTCGGTCATCAGCGCAGCCAGGTAGTACAAGCCGAGCGCGGTGCGGAAGAAGTCGGTCGATTCGACCGCCGACTGGCCGCGGCGCATCACCGCCATCACGTTTTCTTTGGTTGTAGTATCCATACGGACATTATCCACATTTTGCGCGACGCCGCGGCAGTTTCAACGCCATTGCGCCGAACCCGGCGCCCCTCCGGCGGTCAAAAGGAACAAGCGCGTAACACGGGCACACAACGGGGGAAGGTCATGGCCACGCTCACCTACCAGCCAAGCCGCAGGCGGTTCCTGATGGTGTCCACCAGCGCGATCGGTGGTGTCGGGCTGGTCGCCACGGCGATCCCGTTCATGGCGTCGATGTCGCCCAGCGAACGGGCCCGCGCCGCCGGCGCGCCGGTCGAAGCCGACACGGGCAATATCGCGCCGGGATCGCTGGTCACGGTGGAATGGCGCGGCCGGCCGGTCTGGATCCTGCACCGCACCGAGCAGCAGATTGCCACGCTCAAGGGCCACGACGACGATCTGGTCGACCCCGCGTCCAGGGTGCGCCAGCAGCCCGCCTATGCCGCCAACCCCACCCGCTCGCTCAAGCCCGAGTTCCTGGTCCTGACCGCCATCTGCACCCATCTGGGCTGCATCCCGAGCTACCGCCCGGAGCCGGGCGCGGCCGACCTTGGCGAGGACTGGCCGGGCGGCTTTTACTGCCCCTGCCATGGCTCACGGTTCGACCTGGCCGGGCGCGTGTTCCGCAACGTGCCCGCCCCCACCAACATGGAAGTGCCGCCGCATACCTTCCGCAGCCCCGGCAAGCTGCTGATCGGCGTCGATCCCGTCGACGCACTGCCCTGACCCCGCCCCGGCGCAGCTCACTATCGGTTTCTTCCGGGCCGGCTCGTCCGCGCCCTTGGCCCGGTTATCCGATTCCCATCCCGTCCTGTTCCCCCGAATCTGCACTCTGTTCCAATCAAATCGCAATGCATCGCAACTAGCCGCCATGGCGGCTATAAATTTAATACAATGCAACTATCACAAAAGTGTAACCGCCGCATCGCAGGTTACCGATGGTTACAGGAGCAGGAGCCAGCATGGAATTACGCATCCGCAATTTGTCCAAGACCTACGCCAACGGCGTGGTGGCGCTGGACAAGGTCACCCTGAACATTCCAACAGGGATGTTCGGCCTGCTCGGCCCGAATGGCGCCGGCAAGTCGACTTTGATGCGTATCCTGGCAACGTTGCAGGAATGCGACTCCGGTTCGGTCTTCCTGGATGACATCGACGTGCTCGACGAACAGGACGAAGTGCGCCGCATGCTCGGCTACCTGCCGCAGGACTTCGGCGTCTACCCGAAAGTGACCGCTTACGAACTGCTCGACCACTTCGCGGTGCTCAAGGGCCTGACCAATCGCGCGCGGCGCCGTGAAGTCGTCGACGGCCTGCTCCAGCAAACCAACCTGTTCGAAGTGCGCAACCAGCGCCTCGGCGGCTTTTCGGGCGGCATGCGCCAGCGCTTCGGCATCGCCCAGGCCCTGCTGGGCGACCCGCAGCTGATCATCGTCGACGAGCCCACCGCCGGCCTCGACCCGCAGGAGCGGGTGCGTTTCCACAACCTGCTGTCCGATATCGGCGAAGACAAGACCGTGCTGCTGTCGACCCACATCGTGTCCGACGTCGCCGACCTGTGCTCCAACATGGCCATCATCAACAAGGGCCACGTGCTGCTGTGCGGCGAGCCGCAAAAGCTGATCGACGCCATCGGCGGCAAGATCTGGGAGCGTTTCGTGCCGAAACCCGAACTGGCCGACTTCCAGGCCCGCCATGCGGTGATCTCGACCCGCCTGATGACGGGGCGCACCCTGATCCGCGTGTACGACGAGCGCGACCCCGGCGACGGTTTTGAGCCTGCGCTTGGCGACCTCGAAGACGTGTACTTCGCCACCATCGCCGGACGCACTTTCGCGGCCAGCAACTGCTAAGGACAGTTTATGCTGGCAATCGCACTGTTCGAAGCGCGGCAGCGGCTCAAGCTGCTGTCGACCTGGGTCTACTTCGGCATGTTCTTCGCGCTGGCGATGCTGTGGATGGCCGCCGCGGGCGGCGTGTTCAAGGAAGCCATCGTCACCTTCGGCGGCAAGGTCCTGATCAACGC
>DASWSX010000108.1:0-23292 GCA_036402435.1 Telluria sp.
GGCCGGCGACCCGAACGTGCTGGTCGAGCTGATGATCGTGTCGCCAACGACTGGCGAACAGCGCAAGGTCGACCTGGGCGCCGAGAAGGATATCTACCTGGTGCGCGCCGACTGGAGCGAAGACAGCAAACAGCTGGTCTATCAGCGCCAGACGCGCGACCAGAAGCGCCTGGACCTGATCGCGGTCGACGCGGCCACGCTGGCCCAGCGCCCGCTGCTGTCGGAAACCTCGCCTACCTGGACCACGATCCATGACGACCTGAAGTTCCTCAAGAAGCGCAAGGCCTTCATCTGGGCGTCCGAGCGCACCGGCCGCAACCACCTGTACCTGTACGACATGAACGGCAAGCTGCTGCATCCGATCTCGCGTGGCGAATGGGGCGTCGATAACATTCTGGCCGTCGACGAAAAGTCGGGCCGCGTGTTCGTGTCGTCCAACCGCGATGCCATCATCGACAAGCAGGTCTACGCGCTCAAGCTCGACGGCAGCACCGCCGACAACCCGGTACGCATCACCAAGGCAGACGGCTGGCACGAAGCGTCGTTCGCGCGCAACGGCGAGATTTTCGTCGACACCTTCTCCGATCCGTCGACGCCGCCGCAGGTGTCGATCCGCCGCGCCGACGGTTCGCTGGTCGAATGGCTGGAAAAGAATGAGCTGAACGACAGCCACCCGTACGCGAAGTACAAGGCGGACCACCTGAAGACCGAGTACGGGACGCTCAAGGCCAACGACGGCCACACGCTGCACTACTCGATCATCAAGCCGGCCGCTTTCGATTCGGGCAAGCGCTATCCGGTGTACCTGTCGACCTACGGCGGCCCGCACGCGCAGCACGTGGCGCGCAAGTGGGGCAACAACTTCGACCAGTATATGGCGCAGCAAGGCTACGTGGTATTCCGCCTCGATAACCGCGGTTCGTCGCGGCGCGAGCGCAGCTTCACCGATGCGATCTACGGCGGCCTTGGCAAATACGAAGTCGAAGACCAGCTGACCGGCATCGACTGGCTGGGCAAGCAAAGCTTCGTCGACCCGAAACGCATCGGCGTATTCGGCTGGAGCTACGGCGGTTTCATGACCTTGCGCCTGCTGGCAGCCGCATCGGACAAGATCGCAATGGGCGTGTCGGTGGCGCCGGTGACCGACTGGTCGCTGTACGACACCCACTACACCGAGCAGTTCGTCGGCGCGACGCCGAAGTCGAATCCGGAGGTGTACAAGAACAGCGGCGTGTTCGCCCACCTCGACGGCCTGAAGTCGCCGCTGCTGCTGGTGCACGGCATGGCCGACGATAACGTCCTGTTCAGCAACAGCACGCAGCTGATCGACGCGCTGGTCAACCGCAACATCAAGTTCGACCTGATGACCTACCCTGGCGCCAAGCACGGCATCTCGTCGCGTCCGGGCCAGCGCCACGTGTACGGCACCATCGAGGCATTCTTCCGCCGCCACATCGGCAACGACGCGCGCTGATATTTTTCACGCTCCCAATGAAAAAAGCCGCTTGCGCGGCTTTTTTCATTTGCGGGAACCAGCTTAGTTCAGCGCGTCCTTGATTACTTCTTTAGCATCGCCCACTTTTTCCTGGGTTTTGCCTTCGACCTGGTTAGCCAGGCCCTTGGCCTGCTGTTCCTTGCTGCCGGTCAGCTTACCGGTTTCTTCCTGAATCTTGCCGCCGAGGTCTTTCAGTGCGCCGTTGACTTGGTCTTTGTTCATGGTGAACTCCTTGGAAAGTTGCATGCCAAAATGGCGATGCGATGAGTTCAGAATACGCTACTGCCCCGGACTCTTCTGTTCGGACACGCACATAGACCTGTCATTTCAGGCCGGCGGTTTCCGCCAGACACTCGCAAGCCAGGGCTGCTGCTCACGCGGCAATCCTTCCGGACGGTAATAGTGGTGCAAATGAACGAATCCGGCATCGGTGACATACCGCTGCCACGTCTCGAAATCGTAATAGCTGCCGTAGCGCTCACCGTTCCAGCCTTCCTGGTTCTGGCCGCGAGGGTTCGAGGTAAACAGCACCCCTCCAGGTTTAAGCGCGGCATGTAATTGCCGGAGCACGCCCGCCAGCGCCTCGCTGGGCACGTGGAACAGCACTGCGTTGGCGAAGATCCCATCGAACATCGCGGGCGGCAGGTCCAGGTGCAGCAGGTCCTGGCGCCACACCTCACAACCGCTGTAGTCGCGCGCCATCTCCACGAAGCGCTGGGCGCCGTCGACGCCGATGGCGCGGTGGCCCATCGACGCGAACGTCTTCAAATCGCGGCCAGGGCCGCATCCGAGGTCGAGGATGGTATAAGGCGCCGGGGCTTCGATCGCGCCGAGCAACGCAACAATGTTCTGGCTGACGTCGTGGTCGATGGTGCCGGCAAAAAACTGCTGGGCGTTGCGTTCGTAGTGCGCAAGCGTGCGCTGCGCGATGTCGTCGGGTTCCATCAACGCATTCTACCCGCGCCGCGGGATTTCGCGGGCGGGCAGGATTGGGAAAAGATGCTTAGCGGTTGCCGCGGTCCTTGACGACCTCTTTCACATCGCCAGCCTTTTGCTGGATGTTGCCTTCGGCCTGGTTTTTCATGCCTTTGAGTTTCTGCTCAGAACTACCGACGGCATCACCCACCTTTTCCTGGATTTTGCCGCCGACTTCCTTCGCCTTGCCTTTAACCTGGTCCTTGTTCATGTCGAATACCTCGCTATGTGAGTAGAACATTGGCTTCACGGCCACACAATGCATGTGGCCGGTCAACCATAGGACCGTTACCGGCAAGACTCAGTTAGCTACCTAACAGATAAAGGCAACTGCCGCGTCACCAGACACGTACCCGCTCCCCGGGCGCCAGGTAGAGCTTCTGCCCCGGCTTGACGTCGAACGCCTTGTACCACGCGTCGAGGTTACGCACGGTGGCTGTGCGGTATTCGCCGGGCGAGTGGCCGTCGGTGAGGATGCGCTGGCGCGCCGCGGCTTCGCGCATCTTGGTGCGCCAGGTATTGCCATACCCGATGAAGAACTCGCGGTCGCCGTCCAGCATCGACGCCGTGCCTTGCTGCGTGGCCTTGTAGGCGTCGTACGCGGCGGCCAGGCCGGCCAGGTCGGCCAGGTTCTCGCTCAGGGTGAGCTGGCCGTTGACGGCCAGGTCGGGGAAAGGCTTGTAGTCAGAATACTGGGCAATCAGCTTGTTCGACGCCGCCTTGAAGTGCTCGAGGTCCTCCCTGGTCCACCAGTCGCGCAGGCGGCCGGTGGCGTCGAACTGCGCGCCCTGGTCATCGAAGCTGTGGCTGATCTCGTGGCCGATCACCGCGCCGATGGCGCCGTAGTTCGCCGCGTCGGACGCCTTTGGATCGAAGAACGGCGGCTGCAGGATCGCGGCCGGGAAGTTCAGCGCATTCTGCATCGGCATGTTGACCGCGTTGACGACGTGCGGCGGCATCGACCATTCGGTGCGGTCGACCGGCTTTTTCAGCTTGGCCAGCGCATGCCTGTACTGGAACTGGCTCGCGCGCATCGCATTGCCAAGCGCGTCGCCCCGCACCACTTCCAGGCCGGCATAGGACTTCCACTTCTCCGGGTAGCCGATGCCGACGTACAGGGTCTTGAGCTTTTCCTGTGCATGCGCGCGGGTGGCTGGCGCCATCCATTCGAGCTTGTCGACCCGCTTGCTGAACGCGGTTACGATATTGCTGACCATCTGCTGCAGGCGCTGCTTGTTCTCGGCCGGGAAGTAGCGGTCCACGTACAAGTGACCGACCGCTTCATCGACAGCAGCGTTGGTCACGGACAGCGCACGTTTCCAGCGCGCCGACTGCTGCGGCGTACCCGACATGGCCGTTCCGTAGAACGCGAAGTTCTGGCCGGCGAAGGCCTTCGGCAGCATCGCGGCGTGCTGGTTGATCGCGTGGAAAGCGAGTGCGTCCTTCCAGGTCGCCAGGTCGGTGGAGGCGACCAGCTTCGCCGCGCCCGTCATCGCGGTCGGATGCCACACGATGAACTTGTCCTGGCCCGAGAGACCGGCGGCTTTGAAAAATGCCTTCCAGTCCATGCCAGGCGCCCTGGCGGCGAAGTCCTTCATGGTCCAGCTGTTGTTTGACTTCTGGACGTTGGCGGAATCCTCGCGCGGCGCATGCGATTGCGCGATCGCCGTTTCGAGTGCAAGCACCCTGGCCGCGCGCGCATCGGCGTCGGCGTAGCCGGCCAGCTTCAGCATCGCCGCGACATGCTGCAGGTACTTCGCGCGCACGTCGGCCATGCGCGGGCTGTCGGTCAGGTAGTATGCGCGGTCGGGCATGCCCAGGCCGCCCTGCAGCAGGTAGGGAGTATTACGCTTCGGCTCGTTCAGGCCCTGCGCCACCCACAGGCCGAACAGGTTCTCGGTGTAGAAGTCGGTGGCGTTCAGCGGATCGACGTCGGCGCGCATCGAGGACCCGAGCGCACGCACCAGCGCAGCCTTGTCCTTGATGGCGTCGATCTTCGCCAGCACCGGCTTGATCGGCGCCGTGCCTTTCGCCTCGATGCCCGCTTCGTCCATGAACGACGTATAGAAGTCGGCCACCATGCGCGCCTCGCCGGTGGCCTTTTTATCGGCGGCGATCGCCTCGATCATTTTCCGGATCCGCTCATTGGTTTCTTCCGCCAGCGCGGCGCCGGCGCCCCAGGTACTGCGGTCGGCCGGGATCTCGGTCTTTGCCAGCCAGTCGGCATTCGCATAAGAGAAGAAGTCGTCGCCCGGCAGTACCGTCATCGACGCGGAGCGGGTCGCTGGCGCCGCCGGCGCTTGCGCGTGTGCGGTCCCGACGGCAAAGGTGGCGCACAGCGCGACGGCGATGGCGGTGCGGGCAGGTTTCCAGGTTGGTTTCATCTTTTTCCTTTTAACGAGTGGGCTGATATTCATTGAAACGCTGCGCGCACCTGCGGCAGCAGCATGGCCTTCTGCGCGGCGCGCGTGCGGATGGCGTTTGCCACGCGCTGCGCCTCGGCCTGTGCGTCGGCGTCGAAGTTGGCCTTGACGTAGGCTTCCAGCTGGTCTGCATGGCGCGCTTCGGCGGACGAACTGACGATGCCCGGGAAGGCGCGGTTGCGGCCGATGGCATCCTGGTTCTTCATCAGCGCGTCGCGGTGCTTCACCGCGAACGCCCAGGCCTGGTCGATATGCTCGCTGCGCGCGACACCCGGCACGATCTGCGTGCTCAGTTGCGGCGGCAGGTCGGGCGACAAGGCCTGTTCCAGCGTGCGCGCCGACAGCGCCGGATCGAGCACGCCGGTCAGCGCGCGGCCGTAGCGGTTGCGTTCTTCAGTGGTCTGCGCCGCCTGGGCGCGTTTGGCCAGCGCCTCGTACGTCGCCGCGTCGGCATAGCGCCCCGCGACCGCAACGGTGAAGTCGATCATCGCGGGGCTGACGCTGGACGGGTCGGCCTGCAGGCGCGCAAAGTGCGAGCGCGCCTTGGCGATTGCGGCCGGATCGCCTGCGCGCGCCAGCGCGCCAGCCAGCATCGTGCGCAGCTGGCGCTCCTCCATTGTCTCCCCAGGGCGCTCCTCCCATCCCAGTTTGTTGAACTTCGGCGTCACCAACCGCACCAGGTAGCGGCGCACCAGCTCGCGTTCAGGCTCGCCCTGCGTCAGGCGGTCGAGCGTGACGAAGTTGGTCAGGATGGATTCCCACACCGCCAGCCGCGGCTCGTCGCCGTAGCCCGACAACAGCTTGGCGTAGCTGGCCAGCCCAAGGCGGTTGGCCTGCACCATGCTCCAGGTATCCGACAGCAGCTTGAAGCGGGTGGTGTCGGGCAGGCGCGCGGCCTGTGCGGACAGCGCGTCGAATGACGCCGTGTCGTACTGCACGCGGAAGTAGCCGACGCTGTGCGGGTCGACCACCAGCGCGTTGTCGCAGCCGGGCTGGGTCAAGGTCGTGCTTGGGCCCGACAGCAGCGTGTAGTAGGCCTTGCCGCCGACTGTGCCTACCTGCACCGGCACGTTCCACAGGCGGTTTTCCCGCGCCGGTTCGTCGAGGCGGAACTGCTGCTGCGACAAGGTGACCTTGCGCTTGCCGCCCTCGCAGCTCTGCTCCACCTTCAGCACCGGGAAGCCCGGCTGCAGCGTCCAGTCCGACGCCAGCTTCCCGACCGGCTTGCCGGACGCCTTTTCAAGCGCGGCCCACAGGTCGGCCGTCGTCGTGTTGGAGTACTGGTGCTTCGCCATGTAGCTGCGGATCCCCTTGCGGAAGTCGCGCTCGCCCAGGTAGGCTTCCAGCATGCGCAGGAAGGCCTGCCCCTTGGTGTAGGTGATCGCGTCGAAGGCGTCGGCCGCCTGCGCCTCGGTGGTCACCGGCGTCTGGATCGGGTGCGTGGTCTTGCGCGCGTCGAGCTCCATGACGTGATCGCGCTCGGCCATGCTGTGCAGGTACGGGCGCCAGTCCGGGTAGAAGTGGTCGGTGGCCTTGGTCCCCATCCAGGAGGCGAAGCCTTCGTTGAGCCACAGGTTGTCCCACCATGCCATCGTCACCAGGTTGCCGAACCACTGGTGCGCCATCTCGTGCGCATTGATGTCGAACGAGCCCTGGCGCACGTGGTCGGGGCTTTTCTTTGGATCGTACAGCAGAGTCGCTTCGTTGTAGACGATGCCGCCCCAGTTCTCCATCGCGCCGTTGAAGCCGCCCGGAATGGCGATCTGGTCAAGCTTCGCCAGCGGATACGGCTGGCCGAAATAGTTATTAAAATAGCCCAGCAAGCGCTTGGTGGACTCCAGCGCGAACGCGCCCGACGCCGCCTTGCCTTCGGTGGTGACGACGCCGATGTCGACGCCCTGGTGGCGCGCACCGGTGCGTTCAAGTTCGCCCGCCACCAGCACCACCAGGTAGCTTGGCATTTTCGGCGTGGCGCCAAAGCGGATGCGCTGCATGCCGCCGGCCAGCGCTTCCTGCTTTTCCACCGGGGTGTTGGAGTAAGCCTTGAAGCTGGCCGGCACATCTACCGTCAGGCGGTAGCTGGCGCGAAACGCAGGCTCGTCCCAGGTGGGCAGCATGCGCCGCGCATCGGTCGGTTCCATCGTGGTGGCGATCATCTTCCTGGCGGCGCTGCCCACTTTGTAGTCCATGTGGAACATGCCGCGTGCTTCGCGGTTGATGGCTCCGCGGAACTTCAGCGCCAGCTGGTAGCGGCCTGGGGCAAGCTCGCGTCCGAGCTCGAAGGTGACGGTTTCTTCCTGCGCGTCGACCTTTGGACGCAGGACGGTCTCGCGGATGCCCGTTCCGGACAGGCTGGCCGCGTCGATGGTCATGTTGGCGGCGTTGAGCATGATGCGCGACGCAGGCGACAGCACGTCGATATCGACGGTTTGCGTTCCCGAAAACGTGTTGTCGGCCAGGTTAGGCACCAGGTGGGCGGTGTAAAGCACCGGCACGACGTTTTTCGGAAGCTTGCCTGGGGTGGCGGCGAAGGAATACGGCGCTTCGGCATTGGCGGCAAGCGCGGCGCAGGCCAGCGCGGCGGCCAGCGCCAGCCGTTTCAGGTGTGGTTGTCTCATGTTGTCTCTCTGTTATTGTGCGGGCGCGCATACGGCGCAAAATCCCAGCCTGCACTGTATGCGAGTCGACCCGGCCGCGCTGTCCGATTGCGACAGGATGCAAAAATGCCGCGCCAGCCTGCCGGAATCGCGGAATGGCCGAGGCCTGTACCGTCTCGCCGCGAATCGCTATATAGTCCGGGTGAAGAGGCTGCGTCGACGCGGAGGACCTTGTAATGACACTTGACGAACTGCTGCACAACCCGAAAGCGCTGCCCACGGCGCCGAAAGTCCTGGCCGACCTGATCGAGAGTTTCGATGACCCTGTCGTTTCGGTGGACCAGATCACGCGCACCTTGTCGGCCGACCCGGTGCTGAGCGCCAAGCTGCTGCGGCTGGCCAACTCGGCCTACTACAACGTTTCTCGCAGCATCGGCACGGTGGCTGAGGCGGTGCGCATGCTCGGTTTCGTCACAGTGCGCACCCTGGTCATCAGCAGCGGGCTGGTCAACGGGTTCAGGAGTGCGCCGGACCTGGACATGCAGCGTTTCTGGCGCTTCAGCCTGAACACCGCTGTCGCGGCGCGCTGGATCGCGAAAAAAACCGGCGAAGATGCCGACCTGGCCTTCACCGTCGGCCTGATGCACGCGATCGGCGTGGTGATCATGCACGCCGGGATGCCCGCCAAGGCGCGGCAACTCGACGCCGCTGTCGGCCCATACGAACCGGGCCGCATGCAGCACGAATTATCCACGCTTGGCTACAGTTTCTACGATGTCGGCGCCGGCCTCGCGCAACGCTGGAAGTTTCCAGCCGTATTTACACGCACCATCGGCAACATCGCCCATCCGCTGCTGGCCAACCCGCCCGACCGGCTCGCCGCCGTGATCCACCTGGCCACATGGCGCGCCCAGCTCAACGAAGCGCGCGCCGAGCCGGACGATACCGCCGGCGAAGTGCCGGTGGCCGTTGCCGCCTTGTTCAAACTTGAGCCGGGGCTGCTGCTGGAAGAAATGCCGCCCCTCGCCGACCTCAGCGCCGGGCTGGAAGAATTAATAAGTTAGCAAGCACCCAAAGAATTTCAGATTTTTTTCAGGAAAACCCTAAAGTTTCCTAAACCGGCACCGATATAGAGGGACACGCGGTAATCCGCCAACTTGCGCCAGGTGTCACATGACCTCCAACGAAGTCCTCTCGATGTACGAAAATATTGCAGGCCTGACTGCCAAAATGGCTGGCGCTGCGAAGACCGGCGACTGGAATGGCCTGGCGGCGATGGAACAACAGTGCGCGGCACAGGCGGCCGGCGTTGAAACCGGCGTGCCGGACCTGGCAGGCGCCGCCCGCCTGCGCAAGATCGACCTGATCAAGCAGATCCTGGCAAACGACCGCGCAATCCGCGACATCACCGAGCCGTGGAAACTGTCGGATGTGATGGCCGCAGCGCACTAAGCCCTGCCCCATCCCGACATCTGAAGGCGCCTGCGGGCGCTTTTTTGTTGTGGGGACTCCGTTAACGCAAACAGCCCCCGGAGGGGCTGGCGGTCCGATACAAAGTGTACCGGAAGGAATTCTGGAGAGCGAACACCAGGTATCTCCTGGTGTCGCCTCGTTGCCGGTTGCATCCGGCGACTGCACGGCGTTGTGGCCTTGCAGTCAGCTTCCAGGACAGGCGTTTCTTCAACGGTCACCTGCTTGTCGCGCCACGCTATCGGTGGTGGCTGCGCCAGGTCCATGCCCTGTTTTGTTGGCCTTGAAGACCATGAAAATCAGTATAGCCGAGTTATTGAGCTTGTGCACCATTCGCACAAACTATTTTTAGCTTTTTCTCAATGTTAATTAACCAGCTACAGTTTCCTTGTCGCGTTCGACAGGTTCTGCGGGCGTGCCGGGCTTCTTATCGCGGTGCATCGCGTCCTTCAGGCGCCCCATCAAATTGCCGCTCGGCCGGGGAAGCACGACGACCCTTGTTTTTCCGCGGCGCTTGAGGACCGTGACGACGCCGGCGGCGGCAACGGCCAGCGCCGCAACCGCGGCGCCGATCCACATCCACGGGAATGGCGTGTCTGCAGCTGGCTTATCTTTTTTAATCGCGGGGATGCGGCTCGGCGGCGGAGCGGCCTTGATGTGCGCGGTTTTATGGACCATCGCCAGCGCCGGCGCACTCGCGGCAGGGGCCGCGTCGAGCGACGCCTGCAGTGCCTTGACCTTCTCTTCCAGCTCCACGATCTGGGCCGACAGCATCGCATTCTTGTAGTCGCGGGTGGCGCAGGCGCGGATCTCGTCGTCGCTGAAGCGCGGTTTCGGACAGCTTGCGACCGGTGCGGCAACCGGCACGAGCGGCGCGGCCAGCTTTGGCGCGGCCTTGGGCAACGGCTTGGGCGGCACTTCCGTCGCGACGGGTTTCGGCGCCGGGACCGCAGGTGCAACCGCGGCAACGGCCGGCGCCTGCACTGGTGGCGGTGGCGGTGGCGCCGGGCGCGGATCGGCCACCAGCGGCAAGCTCGCGGCGCGCACATTGCGCCGGCCGCCATCGCGCAGGTCGAGGAACAGGTGCACGTACTGGGTCTGTACGGGCGCAATCGAGGTGATGTGCACGAACTGGCGTCCATCGCGCCGGATCACCGACATGCGCAGGCTTGGCAGCACAGGGTGCATGCCGACGTTCGACGCCTGGAACACATCCGGATGGGCCAGCCGCGCATCGACCGTGCCGTCGGCCGAAAAGCCGGTCAGCTCGATATCGGCCACCAGCGGCTGCCCGAGGTATGAACGCACCATCACCTCGCCGATTTCCACCGCATGGGCGCAGGCCAGCGAACCGCTGAGGACGACGATACTGGCGGCGCGGAGAAGGACGGCAAGGCAACGACGAGGCATGTAATCTGGACCAATGACTGATAGCGGCGCCGCGCGAAAGTGCAGCCCTGACGTCATTAACGAGCGTTGGAGTAAACTCTTTAGCGAAAATCCACCAATAACAGGAAAAACCCCATGGATACACGGATGGAAAAGGACAGTTTCGGCCCGATCGCAGTGGACTCTGGCCGCTTGTGGGGTGCACAGACCCAGCGCTCGCTTGAGCATTTCCACATTTCGAGCGAACGGATGCCGATCGAACTGGTCAACGCGCTGGCCGAGGTCAAGCGCGCAGCGGCGGCGGTCAACCGTTCGCTCGGCCTGCTCCCGGCCGACAAGGCCGACGCCATCATGAAGGCCGCGTCCGAAGTGCTCGATGGCCAGCATCCCGGCGAATTTCCGCTGGTGGTCTGGCAAACCGGCTCTGGCACGCAGAGCAACATGAACATGAATGAAGTGCTGGCCAACCGCGGCTCCGAGCTGATGGGCGGCGAGCGCGGCGAAGCGCGCCTGCTGCATCCGAACGACGACGTCAACCTTGGCCAGTCGTCCAACGACATCTTCCCGACGGCGATGCACGTGGCCGCCGCTCAGGCGGTGATGCGCAACGTGCTGCCCGCGCTGGCGCAGCTGCGCGGCACGCTGACGATCAAGGTGCGCGAGTTCGCCGACATCGTCAAAATCGGCCGCACCCACCTGCAGGACGCCACCCCGCTGACCCTCGGCCAGGAGTTTTCGGGCTACGTGGCACAGCTCGAGTTTTCCGAGCAGCTGATCAAGGCGGCGATGCCGGGCCTGCTGCAACTGGCCGCCGGTGGCACCGCAGTCGGCACCGGGCTGAACGCGCATCCGGACTTTGCGAACCGCATGGCGGCCGAACTCGGCTCCCGCACCGGCCTCGGCTTCAAGAGCGCGCCCAACAAGTTCGCCGCCCTGGCCGGCCACGACGCCCTGGTCGCCACCCACGGCGCGTTCAAGACGCTGGCCACCGCCCTGATGAAGATCGCCAATGACGTGCGCTGGATGGCGTCCGGACCGCGCTCGGGACTCGGCGAAATCACCATCCCCGAGAACGAGCCGGGCAGCTCGATCATGCCGGGCAAGGTCAATCCGACCCAGTGCGAGGCGCTGACGATGCTGTGCTGCCAGGTGTTCGGCAACGACGTCGCGATCACCGTCGGCGGGGCGTCGGGAAATTTCGAGTTGAATGTGTTCAAGCCGATGATCGCGCACAATTTCCTGCAAAGCGCGCGCCTGCTCGGCGACGGCATGCGCTCCTTCGACGAACACTGCGTGCGCGGCATCGAGCCGAACCGCGAGCGCATCGGCGAACTGATGGAGCGCTCGCTGATGCTGGTGACCGCGCTGGCGCCCCACATCGGCTATGATCGCGCGGCCCAGATCGCCAAGAAAGCCCAGCACGAAGGCAGCACGCTGAAAGAAGCGGCGCTGGCGCTCGGCTATGTCACCGAGCAGGAGTTTGCCAGCTGGATCGTGCCGATGGAGATGACCCACCCTGCCCCGTCCGCCTGACCGGCGCACTGTTCAGCATGATTTACGTATCAAAAAACCAACAAATTTAATCGAGGATAGAATGCAAAACGTCACTTTTGATCTTGAAGGCGAGTTCGTCGAGCTCAACCAGCTGCTGAAACTGGCTGGCTTGTGCGACAGCGGAGGCGCCGGCAAGAACATGGTCGCGAGCGGTGTGGTCGCCGTCGACGGCAAGCGCGAATTGCGCAAGACCGCGAAGATCCGCTCGGGCCAGATGGTCAGCGTTGGCGACGTGCGGATCCGGGTCCAGTAACGGCCGCCCGCTGGCGGTGACATTTGCGCACAGACAAACTCAGCAGTTCTTGCTTGTTTATATTGTAATTGTCACCAACCGTTGCAGGAGGCCGCCATGAATATCCCTCAAGAAAGGTCCCAGACGCAGGAACGCCTTATCGGAGACCTGCGGCTAGTCATTGAAAATGCGGAGGAACTGCTGAAGAACACCGACAAGTACACCAGTGTGATTTACCAGAACGCGCGCGCCAAGCTGGCCCATGCGCTGGTGGCCGCGACCGAGGAACTGGCGCGGTTCGAGGACGCCCAGCTGGCGCGCATGATCGAGGCGACCAACGCCGCCGCTGCCGAGCATGCCGACCAGACCGGCGAAGCGCGCATCCTGCGCGCGTTTCATTAAGTAGTTCCAGCAAGTCCAGTGCGGCGCCAGGTCCGGCGCTGCATCCTGCCTCACCCCACTTCCAGCGAACCGAGTACCCCCAGCGCCAGCCATTGCGCAAAGTGCGCGCCGATATCGAAATCGTCGTCGATGGCGAAGGCCGCATCCAGCGCGGCGCCGAAATCCTTACCCGAAGCTAGTTCCGACAAGGCCGCATGCGCTGCGGCAGTGATCGCCGCCACTTCGCTTTTCCAGCGCGGGCGCGCAATCAGGCCGAACGATGGGACTGCCATGTCGGCGGGGAATTCGACACCGCTGCCGGGCTGGTGCGCCTGCCACAGCGGAACAATGGTCCAGCCCGATGCAAACAGCTTGCAGGCCGGGTGCAGGGTTGCCCGGGCCGCTTCGAAGCGCGCTGGGTCAAGGGAACCGAGCTGGATTGCCGTGACAGCGCCTGCATCCGGCGCGAAGTGGTTGCGGTGCAGGGCCCATTCGAAGCGCGCCATGTCCGGCAGGTAGGGGTAATCGGCGACGTGCTCGAACTCTTGGAGGAACGCAGCGAACCGATCGCCAAAATTGTTCAGGTCGGCGTCTGTCGACGGGTTCGCCATGCCGTAGGCGCGGCTGAGGGCGGTGAAGAATTCGCCGCCCACCAGTTGCCGCACGACGGGGTAGGCAGCGGACAGGACCTTGTCCCAGGTGACGGTCAGGTTGCCGCGGTACAGTGCAAAGCGGTGGGCGTTGTTGAAACTGGCCAGCACTTCCGCTTCGCCGCTCGAATCGAACAGCGCGCGGGCAAATGCGGCCTGGCTGGCGGCAAGCGACTCATGCCCGGCCCCGCTACCGGCCCCGGCCTGAACCGGAACCGTATGGGCCTGCGGCCAGAACGCCGCGGCAATCGCATCGGCCTTGCGCGCTTCACCCAGCAGCACGTCGAGCGCCGGGACGTCCGTATCCCACTCGACCAGCGTTGGCACGCGGCCGAAACGCGCCAGCGCCGCCTTGTACAGCGCCCACACCTCGGGCGCGACCTCGGCGCCGTGGTGGTCGATGACCGCTGCGGGGGTGGCCAGGTGCCCGGCCAGGTGGATTTCGCCGACGCTGCCAGGCGCGATCGCGGCCAGTGCTGCCAGCGCGTCCTCACCGTGGTTGCACTGGTTGACGTACAGGTTGTTCACGTCGAGCAGCAGCAGGCAGCCGGTGCGGCGCGACAGCGCGGCCATGAATTCGGCCTCGCCCATCTGGTCGGACCGGAAGCGGACGTAGGTGGACACATTTTCCAGCAAGATCTGGCGGCCGAGCACATCCTGCACGCGCCCTACCCGCTCGCACAGCAGGTCGAGCGCGGCGTTGTCCAGCGCCAGCGGCAGCAGGTCGTTCAGGTGGCGGTCGTGGACGGCGCCCCAGCTCAGGTGTTCGGACACCAGCATCGGCTCCACGCCGTGCACCAGTGCCCGCACGCGTTCCAGGTGCGGTTCGGAAAAGCCGCGCGCCGAGCCGAGGCCGAGGCCGACGCCGTGCAGGCTGATGGGATAGTCGCGCCGCAGCTGGGTCAGGACATGCCAGTCCCAGCCGGAGCGGTCAAGAAAGTTTTCGGTGTGGACTTCGAGCCAGCCGACCTTCGGGCGCTGCTCAAGGAAATCGCGGTAATGCGGGGCGCGCAGCCCGACGCCGGCATCGATTGCAGGCGCGCCGGGCACGCGCTGTGCTGCGCTCACGGGCGGGAATTACTTCTTTTCTGGCAGCTTGCCGCCGGCCTTTTCGCACGTACCCTTTGGAACGTTTTTCCATTCGGTCGCGTCATTGTCGGTCTTGGCCTGTCCGGCGCAGTCATGCGAGCCGCTCGAGCTGGCGCAATCGTTCTGGCCGGCCTTGGCGACGCCGTAGCATTTTTCCTGCTCGACCTTGTCGGCTTTCTCGGCGTGGTTGTGGGCGAAGGCGGGGGTGCTTGCCGCTGCGCACACGGCGGTCAGTGCGGCGGCGATCATGGCTTGACGCTTGTTCATTGAATTCTCCTCGGTTGGATGGCGGATTTTACCGCGTTTTCCGCGCTGCGAGCGCAGTCGCCGAGGCCGGTCCTGGTCAGGCCGTGGTGTTGATCTTGCTGCCGAGGTGAGCGGGCAGGTTTTGCACCAGCGGCGCGGCCTGGACAGCGTTGATCAGCTGGGTGGCGGTGGCGCCCTGCATATCGAGGGCGCGCTTCAGGACGGCGACCTGGACTTCCTGGCGGTTGCCGGTTTCGGCGATCGATGTGGCTAATTTGGCAATTGCAGTAACGTCCATGGCTTACTCCGTAACAGGGGCTATCCCCTGATTACGGCACGTTTTGCAGGAACTTTAGGCTGCTGGCGCCATTTTGCGCAGAAGCCAGTCCAGCACCCCGGCCTGGTCGTTCAGGTCGAGCCAGTCGACGCCGGCCGGCAGCGAGGCCGGACGAGCGGCATCGCTTGCCACCGCAACGATGCCGGCGTCGTCCGGATACAGCGCGGGCTGCCCGAGGCTTGGGCGGTGCACTTCAAGCTTCGGAATCGGCTCCCACTTGTACCCTTCGACCAGGGTCAGGGCGGCCGGCGACAGGCGCTGCAGGTGCTCTGGCAGCGATGGCTCGGCCGCGCCGCGCAGTTCGCGCATGATCGCGACGCGGAACGGCGAGGCGATCATGACCTCGGCCGCTCCGGCCATGCGCAGGCGCGCACTGTCCTTGTGCGGCGGTTCGAGCGGAATGTCGTGGTGGCTGTGCTTGACGATGTTCACGCGCAGGCCGCGCGCCGCCAGCTGCGCCACCAGGTATTCGAGCAGCGTCGTCTTGCCGCTGCCGGACCAGCCGACCACCCCCAGTACCTTGAAGGGCTGGCCGTTCGATTCGTTGTGCATCGTCGGCGCTTTCTAGAACGGGACGCGGTACCGGTAGCCGCGGTAGTTCATCACCGCGGCCTTGGGCAGCAGCCGTTCCAGCGTCAGGCCGGGCGCGACCTGCTCGCCCTCGCGCCGCAGCACCTTGTCGATCAGCAGAAGGCGGTCGGCAGGGTTGGACGAGTACATGTAGCCGCCGAAGGTCACCTGCGGAATCTCGCGCTGGATGTTGTCGGGCAGCTGGCTCAATGGCGGCGCATCGTCTTCCACCGGGGCCGGGGCGGCGGCTACCGCCGGCGCAGGTTCGGCCGCTGGCGCTGGCGCTGGCGTTGGCGGAGGCTCCACCGGCTTCGGTTTTGGCTCGGGCGCCGGTGCTGGCTTGACCACCGCGGCAACTGGTTCAGGCGGCGGAGCGGGGATGACTGGCGCGGCTACCGGAGGCGGTGCTGCCGCAACCGTGACAACCGGCGGCTGGCGCAGCAAGGCATATGCCGCCGCAGCAGCCACCAGGGCGCCCACGCCGAGGCCGATCAGCAAGGGTTTGCGGCTTGACGGCGCGCGTGCGGGCGACGCCTGTACCGGCGCCGCATGGATCGTCGGCGCGCTTCCGAGTTCGCGTTCGGCCTGCGCCTTTTTCAGGGCTTCAAGGATGTAAGACATGGGATCAGTTTTCCTTGCGGGGCGTAAGCAGGCGCGGCTCGGCGACGCCGCCCAACTGGTTCAGGCGCATGTAGGTGCGCGGACCGGCCATGCCGTCGGCCTTCAGGCCTTGCGCCGACTGGAAGGCGCGCAGGCGGTCCTGCATGCGCGCGTCGAGCGACTGGCCTGGCGCGGGAGCTGCGGCGCGGTCGACCTGCGCCAGCCGTGCCGCGATCCAGTCGACGTCCGTGCCCTGCCCTCCGGCCGGCACGTAGTCGCGGAACGCGCGCGGGGCACGCCAGAAAGTGGTGAAGCTACCGTCGAAACGTGCCGCCAGTGCCGCCACGCTGACCGACTCGCGTTTGCCGCCGGTCGACAGCGTGGCCTTGTCGTCGGTGAGCGCGACCAGCACCGCGTGCTGCACGCGCGCGCCATCGCGCAGCGTCAGCACTGCGGGCCGGTCGAGCTGGCGCAGTTCGTACAATCCGCCTTTGCCCTGGTGGCAGCGCAGGTCCTGGCGCGGGGCGGCGTCGCAAGCCTCGCCCGCAGCCAGCGGCTGTCCCCACAGCGCGGCGAGTTCGCGCAATGCCGCCTCCTGCGACGCATGGCCGCGCGGTACCGCAGCCGTCGTGGCAACCGGGCTGGATGCGGCGGCTTTCGCGGCCGGTTCCTGCGGCAGCAGCTGCCACGCGGCGGCGCTGAGGGCCGCGAAGGCCAGCACGCCGCCGGCCGCCAGCGCCCAGCGCTTGCCGCCAGTGTCGCCTTCCTCATGGAATACCTCGGCCGCCGCCTTGCGCAGGATCGGCCGCGTCACCAGGTGGGTATTTTCGACGTAGGCGCCAAGCAGCGCCCGGTCGCACAGCAGATTGATCCGGCGCGGCACGCCTTTCGACAAGCGCCAGATCAGCGCCGTAAGCTCGGGCGGGAACACGGGCGGGCCGCTGGATCCGGCGACGGCCATGCGGTGGCTGACATAGCTGCCGGTTTCCTGCTCGGTCAGTGAGCCGAGGTGGTAGCGCGCGATGATGCGCTGGGCCAGCTGCTCGAGGCCGGGCTGGGCCAGCATCGTGCGCAGTTCGGGCTGGCCGATCAGGATCACCTGCAGCAGTTTGCGCTCGCTGGTTTCGAGATTGGTCAGCAGGCGCAGTTGTTCGAGCACGCCGGCCGACAGGTTCTGCGCCTCGTCGATGACCAGCACGTTGTTCTTGCCCTGCGCGTGGCAATCGAGCAGGTAGCGGTTGATCGCATCGACATACGCCTTGACGCTGGCGCTGGCCGGCTGCGCGATGTGGAATTCCTCGCACACCGACTGCAGCAGTTCTTCCACCGTCAGGCGCGGATTGAAGATGTAGCCAAGCTTGCAGTGCTCCGGCACCTGCTCGAGGAAGCAGCGGCACACGGTGGTCTTGCCCGCGCCGATCTCGCCGGTGAGCAGCACGAAGCCGCCGCCGCTGCCCACGCCGAACAGCAGGTGCGCCAGCGCTTCGCGGTGGCGGTCGCTCATGAACAGGTAGCGCGGATCGGGCGCGATCGAGAACGGGGGCTGCGTCAGGCTGAAGAATTGGGTGTACATGGTTACCTGGTGGGGGCCTGGCGTGCCGGCGGCAAGGGCTTGTAGCGGGCGCAGTAAATCTTCGACTTGTCGTTGAAGTACACGATTTTACTACCCGGGAGCGAGCGCCGTACCGGAAACGCCGAGGCGTCGGCCGCAACATGGCGCACGCCGGACGCGGTGCGGATCGATTGTTCCAGCTTGTCCGGCGTGGTTTCGGCAACCGCGCCGACGAAAACCAGCTCGCTGGTGTCGTCGCTGACGATGATGTCGCTCACCTGCGCTCCCCACAGGCTGCCGTCGGCCTTGAACCAGTAGGCCCCGCCCTCGTGCTTGTACGACGGGCCGAAGGCAGTGGTCAGGTACGAGTAGAAGTAGGCGTTATCCAGGTGGCTGCGGCACAGCAGCGCGCTGCCGATGACCGGGCCGAAGGTGGACGGCGCGCCGAAGGCGGCCAGCGGCGCGAGACAGGCCGCCAGCGCCAGCGCGGCTACAGCTTTGACAGCCATTGGCGGTTGGCCGCGATTTTTGCCTTGGCCGATGCGGGCAAGGCTTCGTAGCATCCGGGGTGCTGTTTCAGCGCCGTTTCGCGGATTTCTTTTTGCAGCCCGTTGACGACGAAGACGTAGACGGTAGCGCCATCCTGGCTTTTCTGCGTCCCCATGTACCGAATCATTCGTGTTCTCCTCTTGCGACAGGCTCCATTATGACACCGGCGCGGCCGGAACGGCCAGCCATGGATCGCGCGCCGGATGCGGGAACCGGGCGGCCATGAAGTCGATAAAGGTGCGCATCTTCCACGACATCAGGCGCCGGCTCGGGTACACCATCATCACCGAGGTCTGGCCGAGGTGGTGCCCCTTGAGCAGCTGCACCAGGCGCCCGCTGGTCAGGTCGTCCTCGATGGTGAACGACGAACGGATCGCCACGCCCATGCCGGCCAGGGCCGCCTCGCGCAGCACCGCGCCGTTATTCGACACCATGCGGCTGTGGATCGGCACATTCAGGCGCTGGTCGCCCCACTGGATCGGCCAGTGGTGGCGCAACTGGTCGAACGCGAAGTTAAGGCAGTCGTGGCTCGACAGGTCGGCCGGCGCGGTAGGCTCGCCGCGGCGCGCGATGTAGTCGGGCGAGGCGCACAGGATCAGGGTCGACGTGGCCAGCTGGCGCGCCACCAGGCTGCTGTCGAACTTCTGCACGCCGAGGAAAATGCCGATGTCGAAGGCGTCCTGCACCATGTCGACGCCATGGTCCGCCAGCGTCACGTCGAGCACCACGTCGGGCATCTCGCGCGCATACAGCGGCAGCAGGCGCGCCAGCACCGACTGGCCGAAGCCCGGCTGGCAGTAGATGCGCAGCACCCCGCTGGCGCGGCGCGACTGGCTTGCCGCTTCGGCGTCGGCGTCCTCGATATCGGACAGGATCTGCTGGACGCGCTCGAGGTACACCTTACCCGACTCGGTCAGCGACAGCTTGCGCGTGGTGCGGTTGAGCAGCCGGGTGCCGAGATGCGCTTCGAGGTCGGCCAGGTTGCGCGTGACGACGGTCGCCGACAGGTCGAGCGCATCGGCCGCCTTGGCGAAACTGCCCATCTCGACGACCTTCGCGAATACCCGCATTGATTGCAGCCTGTCCATCTTGCTCCCTTTGATTATTGCGCCCACCGCAATGATGCATTGCCATTATTCGCCTTTTTTGCGTAGGGCGCAACGTGTAGACTGGTTTTCATTGGACGAGCAATCACGCCGTCAACACACAGGAGAACCACCATGAAAGCAACCAAATTCCTCGCCGCTGCTGTTGTGTTCGCTGCAGCAGGTTCCGCGTTCGCCGCCGACGCGCCAGTCGCCAGCGCCGCCCTCACCGCCGCTGCCGCCACCGCGTCCGCCGACAAGCTGAACCTGCCAACCGCCACCGTGGGCAAGTCGTCCGCCGTCGAGCGCGCGCAGGTCAAGGCGGAAGCGGCCCAGTTCGTGCAGAACCACAAGACCACCCTGGCAGTGCAGCTGGAACAGTACAAGAACTAAACCGGCCCGCGCCGGTTGTCCGAAGGCGGCGGTTTATCCGCCGCTTTTGCATTTGAGGCCACGTTTTTGCGGTTCTGTCGGTTTCCGGTCGCGCCGGGCGCGGCGCTGCCATATTGTCATGCTTCGCTTCGACCAATCCACGAAAAGAAGACATGAAAACAATGCTCAAGCAAACCGGCCTCGCCCTCGCTGTCGCGGCGGGCCTCCTCGCCTCCCCTTCGCTGCAGGCCGCGCCGCAGGATGCGCAGCTGGTCACGGCGCAGCGCGAAGTGGGGGCGTTCCGCTCGATCGAGTTGAACGGCCCTTACCGCGTGACGATCAGGGCGCAGGGGCGCCATGCGCTGTCGCTGACCGGCGCGCGCAAGGACCTGGCGGAGGTCGAAACCTATGTCAGCGGCGACACGCTGGTGGTGCGGCCGGTGAAGCGCCGCGGCTTCAGCTTCAGCATGGGCAAGCAGCGCGACATGGTCACCATCAGCATCAGCACCGCGATGCTGGCGAGCCTGACCGCGTCCGGCAGCGGCGACGTCGACGTCGACCAGGTCAGCGGCGAGCGTTTCTCCGTCACCCTCAACGGCCCAAGCGACGTGCGCGCCAGCGGCGCCGTGGGCGACCTGCACGTCACCAGCAATGGCAGCGGCGACCTTGACCTGCACCAGATGCGCGCAGGCCGCGCCATCCTGAAGATGTCAGGCCCCGGCGACGTCAACGTGGCAGACATCAGCGGCGACCTGGTCGCCAGGGTCAGCGGCTCGGGCGACCTGGAAGGCGAACGCCTGCGCCTGTCGTCGGCGACGGTCGACCTCAACGGCCCAGGCAGCGTGCGCCTCGACGGCACCAGCCGCGCACTGCAAGCGAATGTGAACGGTTCGGGCGACCTGTCGGTCAGCGGCCTGGCCGCGCAACAGGTGCGCGTGCGGATGACGGGCCCTGGCAACCTTGACCTGGCCGGCAGCGCCGGTACCCTCAACGCCGACCTGTCCGGGTCGGGCGAGCTTGACGCCTCGCGCCTCTCGGTAACCAACGCCACGCTGCGCAGCCGCGGCCCGGGCAGCGCCGAGCTGGCGACCGTATCGGGCACGCTGGACGCCGAGATGCGCGGCTCCGGCGGGCTGCAGGCGGCGCTGTCGGGCAAGCGCCTTCTGCTGAAGATCACCGGACCGGCCGACGCCGACATCACCGGCACCGTCGACGTGATCAACGCGCAGTTGTCGGGATCGGGCAGCCTGAATGCGCGCAGCCTGGTGGCCGGTCACGCCGACGTCGTCGTCAGCGGCCCGGGCACCGCAGTAGTCAACGTACGCTCGAAGGTCGAGACCCGCACCGCGATGCTGGACCACGGGCGCATGGTGACCATCGACCGCCGCGGGGCGCGCGAAGAACGCAACTGAGAGCGCACATACCAGCTGGGCTCCGACACCATTCCACTTAGCCGCCAAGTCCTTTCAAAACAAGGACTTGGCGCGCCAATTCAAGCGCCATTCAAGTACCAATTCACGCCACATTAATACCAGTTAAATACCTGTTGACACACGAGTTTGGCATCCCTATAGTGCCCTGACCTTCTCGGCAGCTCAGGATCCCACACCATATGATCGACTATCTCATCGGCGTTGACGGCGGCGGTACCGGCACGCGGGTCCGCATCGCGCGCATCACGGGCGAAGAAATCGCGCAAGGCCAGGGCGGCCCGTCCGGGCTCGCGCACGGCATCGGCAACGCATGGACGGCGATTGGCGGCGCGGTCGCGAATGCATTCAACGATGCCGGCATCGCCCATCCTGCGCTGCCGGCGATGGCGATCGGCCTTGGCCTGGCCGGCGTGCATAACAAGGAATGGGCAGCGCAGTTCGCGGCGGCCAATCCGGGCTATGCGGCGCTGCGGCTCGAGACCGACGGCTTCACCACGCTGATGGGCGCGCACCAGGGACGTCCCGGCGCCATCGTCGCCATCGGCACCGGCAGCGTAGGCCAGGTGCTGCTGCCGAACGGCGAACAGCGCGAAGTCGGCGGCTGGGGATTCCCCGCCGGCGACGAGGCCAGCGGCGGCTGGATGGGACTGCGCGCCATCAACCATATCGAGAAGGTAATCGACGGACGCGCACCACAATCGCCGTTTGCCAAGGCCGTCATCGACGCGTGCGGCGGCAACCGCGACGCGATCCAGGTCTGGCTTGGCAAAGCCACCCAGACGGCGTATGCGTCGCTGGCGCCGATCGTGGTCGCGCATGCGGCCAGCGACGCCACCGCGCGCCAGGTGCTGGCCGATGCCGGACTTGAAGTGGCCAGCATCGCGCGCGCCCTCGATCCGTCCGGCGAACTACCATTGGCATTGTGCGGCGGCCTCGGAAGAGCGCTGCGCGACTTCCTGCCACCAGCCCTCCTCGCGCGCACCGCCGCGCCGCACGGCGACGCGGCCAGCGGCGCGCTGCGCATGATCGAACAGCACATCTCGAAAGGCGTGCAATGAGCACTGCAATCAACGGCAATATCCTGACACCCGGCGGCTGGGTGCGCGGCGCGCTGCGCTTCGGCAAGCGCATCGACGCCATCGACGGCAGCGCCGCCGATCCGGCCATCAACAGCAACGACTACATCATCCCCGGCTTTGTGGACCTGCACGTGCACGGCGCCGGCGGCAAGGACATCATGCAAGGCGGCGACGCGCCGCAAGTCGTCGCGAAGATGCACGCGAAGCACGGTACCACCAGCCTTCTGGCGACCACGATGACGGCGCCGCCGGAAGACATCGTCGCGGCGCTGAAAGCCGTCGGCGTGGCATGCGCCAATCCGGTGGCGGGCAGCGCGCGCATCCTCGGCGTGCACCTTGAAGGCCCGTACATCAACTCGGGCAAGCTCGGTGCGCAGCCGCCGTACGCGCGCTCGGCGACGCTCGACGAAGTGAACCAACTGGGCGAATATGCGCCGATGCGCCTGATCACCGTGGCGCCCGAACTGGAAGGCCACCTGCAGCTGGTGCGCGAGCTGGCCGACGCCGGAATCCGCGTCCAGATCGGCCACACGATGGGATCTTATGAAGACGGCGTAGCGGCGCTGGAGCACGGCGCGGCCGGCTTCACCCACCTGTTCAACGCGATGAACGGCCTGCACCACCGCGAGCCGGGCATGGTTGGCGCGGCGCTGGCGCACGCCCAGTACGCGGAAATCATCCCCGACCTGCTGCACGTGCACCCGGGTGCCATCAAGGTCGCGCTGCGTTCGATCCCGCACCTGTACTGCGTGACCGATTCCACCGCCGCCACCGGCATGCCGGACGGCGAATACATGCTGGGCCGCCAGGTCGTCCACAAATGCATGGGCGGCGTGCGCCTGCCCGACGGCACCCTGGCCGGCAGCACGCTGACGATGGACCAGGCGCTGCGCAACCTGGTATCGCTCGGCCTCGACCTGGCCGACGCCTCGCGCCGCGTGTCCACCAATGCCGCCGACTACCTGGGCGAAACGCAGATAGGGCGCCTGGCGCCGGGCTGTTTCGCCGACTTCGTGGTCCTCGACCGCAACCTGAACATCAAATCTGTCTATATAGAAGGAGTAGCCTGTGACCTCAATGATGCTTAAAGAGGCCGTATCCGCGGCAGAATGCGTCGCCCTGCAGTTGTCGCAAGACGCCGACCGCTACGCCGCCCTCGGGCAAACGCTGAGGACCACGCAGTTCAACACCGCGCTGACGATCGCGCGCGGCAG
>DASWSX010000109.1:0-19898 GCA_036402435.1 Telluria sp.
TAGACCAGCTGTTTGCTGTCTTCGCTCCAGTCGGCGCGCACCAGGTAGATATCCTTCTCGGCGCCCAGGTCGACCTTGCGCTGTTCGCCAGTCGTTGGCGACACGATCATCAGCTCGACCAGCACGTTCGGGTCGCCGGCCGCTGGGTAGCGCTGCTCCACCACTTCGGTGCGGTCGGCGAAGATCTCGAAGCGGCGCACCACAGGCACCGGGGCTTCGTCGTAGCGTTTGTAGGCGATCGCCGAATCGTCCGGCGCCCAGTAGTAGCCGGTGCGCTGGCCCATTTCTTCCTGCGCGATGAATTCGGCTTCGCCGTTGTGGACCGTGCCTTTGCCGTCCGTGGTCAGCTGCTTTTCATTGCCGGTCGTGAGGTCGATCACCACCAGGTTCTGGTCGCGCACGAACGACACGTAGCGGCCCTTCGGCGAAATCTTCGGATCGCCGACGTTACCGGATGCGACCTTGCGCGCCGCTTCCGGCTTGTTCGCATCGACCAGGTACAGGTCGCCGGCGATCGGGACCAGCAGCTGCTTGCCGCTAGGCGCCCAGCTGTAGCTGATGATGCCGTTCAGGCTCGCGGTACGCGCGCGTTCACGGCGCGCTTTTTCTTCAGGCGACAGCGTCTCGTTCGGCACCAGCAGCTTGGAGTCGACCAGGCGCTTGGTGCTCTTGTCCTTCATGTTGTATTCCCACAGGTCCAGCTGGAACTGGTTGTCGGGGCGGCCGCGCAGGAAGGTGACGCGCGCGCCGTCGGGCGAAACGCGCAGGTTGCGCACGCCTGGTCCCGCCAGCGCCGGGTCGGCGTGGATGCGGTCCAGCGTCAGGCGTTCCGCGGATGCGGGAACGCACGACAGTGCAGCTAGCAAGGGGAGTAGAAAACGCATGGAAGGTCTCGAAGTGTTATGTGGGATCGGAACAACTGCGAGACGATACCAGAGTCGCCTCTAAAACGCTGTAAATATGGCTGACTTTTAGCGGCCCGACTGCAGCACCCGTTCACGCGCCAGGAAGTGCAGCGACCAGGTAAGCAGCACCGCCGCGATGGTCAGGCCGAGCACAAGCCCGATCCAGTAGCCGGCCGCGCCCATCGGGGCAGCCGGGCCCCACGGGAACCATTCAGGCGCGCGTCCGAGCAGGTAGCCGAGCGGCAGCGAGAAGCCCCAGAACGCCAGCAGCTGGATCTGCATCGGCTGGCGCGTCACGCGGTAGCCGCGCAGCGCGCTGGCGGCGGCCACCTGGGTGGCGTCCGACAGCTGGAACAAGGCGGCGAACAACAACAGGTCGACGCACATGCTTTGCACCGCGGGGTCGGAGGTGTAGGCGCGCGCGATCTCCCAGCGGAAGATCGCGATGAACGCGGCCGACAGCACGCCGAACGCAACCGACATCGCCACGCCGACCCATGAAGCAAAGCGGGCGCGCGCCGGATCGCCTTCGCCCAGCGCCTGGCCGACCCGGGTGATCATGCCGATGCCGAAACTGAGCGGCACCATGAACACCAGCGAGGAGAAGTTCAGCGCGATCTGGTGCGCCGACACCGGCACCACGCCGAAGCGGGCTACCAGCAGGCTGATGGCGCCGAACGCGCTCGCCTCGGCAAAGTAGGTGATCCCGATCGGCACGCCGAGGCGCAGCATGCTGGCGATTTCCGGCAGGTGCGGCCATTCCCAGTGGGTGAAAGGGTAGGTGGCGCGGTACGCCTGCGCGATGCGCATCCACGCGATCATCGCGGCCAGCATCAGCCACATGCCGGTGGCGGTGGCGACCGCGCAGCCGATGCCGCCCAGCTTGGGCATGCCCCAGTTGCCGAAGACGAGCAGCCAGTTGATAAATACGTTGAACAGCAGGCCGAGGATGGCGATCACCATCACCGGCTTGGTGGCGTTGATGCTGGTCGTGTAGCCGTACAGCGCGCGGTAGCAGCCGAAGGCCGGCATGCCCAGGCTGATGATGTACACGAACAGCCTGGCGCGCCCGGCCACCGCGGGATCGAGTCCGATATGGTCGAACAGCAGGGTGGCAACCGTCGTCAGCACCATCGCGACAAGGCCGACGCCCAGCCCCTTCCACAGGCCCTGGCGCACGACATGCGGAATGCGCTCGAACTGTCCGGCGCCGGTTTCGTGCGCTACCACGGTATTCATCGACATCATGGTGCCGATCACGGTCACCAGGATGATCGACCACACCGACGCCCCGATCGACACCGCCGCCAGTTCGTCGGCGCTGACATGGCCGGTCATGGCGACGTCGGCCACGCCCATGCCGACAGTGGCTAGCTGGCCGACCAGCATGGGCCATGAGAGGCGCCACAAGGCTGAGACTTCGGTACGGGCGGAGTAGTGCGGACGGGCGGTGGTCGAAAGCATGAGGGCGGCGCGGAACAGGCGAAACCGTGGATTCTAACGGCTTTGCCCGCGCCGCGGGCGTTGACCTCAGTGCTGGCCGGCGGCGCGCGGCGGCAGCGAGAGCAGGTAAATGTGCAGCGCCTCGAGTTCGACGTCTTTCATCTCGCCGATCGAACCATACGGCATGATCGGGTTGACCGCGCTGCCATCCGGACGCCGGCCGGTACGCAGCATCGCCTTGAAAGCCTGCGCCGTCGGGTACAGCGGCATCACGCTGCCTTTGCCCGGCGTGAGGTTGGCTGCCGGCGGCCAGTCGGGCGGCGCGCCGGGGATTTTGCCGCCGCTGAATTTTGGCCCGTGACAGCTGATGCAGTTGTTCGCGACGTACGCGCCATGCGCCACGGTGACGGCGACCGGCTGCGCCAAGGCGGGCGGCAGTGCGTGGTCGATTTTCTCGGACGAGTCCCTGATCATGCCAAAGCCGTACTGCACCTTGTACGCCCACGGCAGCTGCATCACGGCGGGATTGCCAATCACGGGCGGCAGCTGCAGCGCATAACTGATCAGTGCCGACATATCGTCATCGGTCAGGCGGTTGTAGTCTTCGCTCGGCATCACCATCACCGGCGTGCCGTCCGGCTTGACGCCATGGCGCACCGTGCGCACCCAGTCGAGCAGCGAGTAGCGCGCGGTCGCGCTGCCTTCGCCGCGCGTGATGTTGGGCGAGACGACCAGCGTGCCGCCGCCGTTGGCGACCTCCTTGCCGGCGCCGCTGGCGCCGTGGCAGTCGGCGCAGCCGCGCGTCGAAAACAGGTAGCGGCCATGTTCGACGTGGGCCGCATCGAAGCGCGGCGTGACCGGCGAGGCCGGGACGGTGATGGTGCGCGCCATCTTGCGCTCGCCCAGCGCCATCCCGGCCGAGAGTACCGCGAACAGCAACAGCACCAGCGCGGCGATGGCCGCCGCAACGGACTTGATCCAGGTTTTCATGCTGCACTCCTTTGTGTTGCCGTCAACATCAGGAAACGTGCGCCTCTGGCGGCCGCTGCGCAGTACGATTGGGACAAACCGATTCCGGAGCGCCGACCGTGGAATACAAGGACTACTACCAGACCCTTGGGGTCGAGAAGAACGCTTCCGCGGACGACATCAAGAAGGCTTACCGCAAGATGGTGCGCAAGTTCCACCCGGACCTCAGCAAGGCGTCCGACGCCGAGAAAAAAACCAAGGAAATCAACGAGGCGTACGAGGTGCTGGGCGACGCCGAAAAGCGCGCCGCCTATGACGAGCTTGGCCGCGGCCACCGTCCCGGCCAGCCGTTCCAGCCGCCCCCGGACTGGGGCTCGGCCTACGACTTTGGCGGCGGCGGGGACGGCGCGGGCGCGGAGGACTTTTTCTCCGAGCTGTTCGCCCATGCGGGCAGGCGCGGCCAGCGCGGCGCCGGTGCCCAGTTCAAGATGCGCGGCGACGATGTCCACGCGGCGATCAGCGTGCCGCTGGAGGACAGCTACCATGGCGCCGAGCGCACCATTACCCTGCGCGCACCGGAACGCGATGCGCAAGGCAGGGTGGTCACCCGCGAGCGCTCGCTCAGCGTCAACATTCCAAAGGGCGTGTTGCCGGGACAACAGCTGCGCCTGACCGGGCAGGGCCATCCTGGCGTCAACGGCGGCGCCGCCGGCGACCTGTACCTCGAGATCCAGCTGCAGCCCGATGCGCGCTACCGCGTCGAGGGCCGCGACGTGTACGAAAACGTTCCGGTGGCGCCGTGGGAGGCGGCACTCGGCGCGCAGATCGACGTGCCGACGCCTTCCGGCCAGGTCCAGGTGACCGTGCCGGCCGGTTCGCAGTCCGGCCGCAAGCTGCGCCTCAAGGGGCGCGGCATTCCGGGAAAGCCTCCCGGCGACCTGTACCTCATCCTCGACGTGGTGCTGCCGCCGGCCAATGACGCCAGGGCGCGCGAGCTGTACCAAACCATGGCGCGCGAGATGGCGTTCAATCCGCGCGCCCGCATTGGAGGCTGAACCATGAGTAACGAGTCGCTGGCAGCCCAGTTGCTCGACGACGCGGCGCTGACGCTGGATGAACTGGCGCAAGCCTGCGGGGTCGAACCGGACTGGGTAGTGCAGCACGTGCGGGCCGGCGTGCTGGGCGGTGAATTGCAGGTAGAGCTGGCCAGTTGGCGCTTCGGCAGCGGCGACCTCGGGCGGGCGCGCCGCCTGCTGCGGATCGAGCAGGATTTCGACGCCAACGAGGACCTGGCCGCACTGGTGGTTGACCTCGGCGACGAAATCCGCCGGCTGCGGGCGCGGCTGGCCGCTCTGGGCGGGCGTTGAGCGCGTCCACACCTTTGCGTGGCGAGCGTGCGGCATGGTTGCTCCCTGGTTAAGCGGGCTGATGTACGGACTATGCTACTGATGGGTTTGCCTTCCTTGATGCACAACAACAGTCTTGCTTGAATGATCATAATGGCGGGCGGCATCGCCATTCATGCGGGCGACGCGTTTGCTGCCGTCCCCTTACACTTCGATGACAGGACAACAAGGCTAACGAAAAGGAAACGTGATGGAAATGACAAGTGGAAACTCGCTGAAAGGCAAGCGGGTCGCGGTATTGATGACGGACGGTGTTGAACAGGTTGAGTACACCGAGCCGCGCAGCTTCCTCGAAGCGCACGGCGCGCGCGTGACGCTGCTGGCGCCGAAAAACCAGGGCGAACAGGTGCAGGGCATGAACCATGCCGCGACCGGGGACAGTTTCACGGTGGAGATGCACGTGCGCGACGCCAGGCCGGCGGATTACGATGCGCTGATGCTGCCGGGCGGTGTGGAGAATCCGAAAAAATTGCGCAAGAGCGCAGAGGCCATCGATTTCATTCGCCAGTTCGCGCAAGAGGGCAAGCCGATTGCCGCGATCTGCCACGGTCCGCTCGCGCTGATCGATGCCGGCCTGGCGATGGGCTCGCACCTGACCAGCTGGGCCGATGACGAAACGAAACACGAGCTCGTCGCAGCCGGAGCGGAGTGGAGCGACGAGGAAGTCGTTATCGACGACAAGCTGATCACCAGCCGCAAGCCGGCCGACATCCCCGCGTTCAACGACGCCATGTTCAAGTCGTTGCGGATCGACGCCCAGGTGGCGGACATGGGCCCGTCGTCGTGACAAAAGCCAGGCCGCGCGGGCGCTGACGTGGCGGTGCGCATCGTACGGCTCGGCACGCCGCGTGCGGCGGCCGAGGGCGTGCGCATCGGCACCGTGCGGCGTCCTCCGCGCGGCGTGCCCAGGAGCGAATTCGCCTCGCGCGATTATTACGACGTGTGGCTGCCCAACCTGGCGCCCAGCGCCGGCCTGATGACCGCGGGACGCAACGCCGTGACTGAAGCCGAGTGGAGCCACTTTGCAAAGGCGTACCGGCGCGAAATGAACGCACCGGACGCCAGCCGCGTCATCGACCTGCTGGCCGCACTGTCGCATGCATCAGCCTTTGCCGTCGGTTGCTACTGTGAAGACGAGCGCCATTGCCACCGCGGGATCCTGCGAGACTTGCTTTCCGAGCGAGGAGCCATGATATCTAGCAATTGATCACTTGCAATGCGTTACCGAAGTAAGTAGCCTTGCTGCATAGCCGTTTCCTCATAAAATACCAAAAGGCGTTTGCAGTGTCCTACGATCCCAAGCTCGATCCACAGCAGCTGCGCGCATGGCTGCTTGCCGCCGCCCGGCGCGATGCCAAATCCTTCCGCTTACTTTACGACACAACCTCCCCGAAACTGTTCGGCTTTGCGCTGCGTATACTTCGCAAGAGGGAGCTGGCTGAAGAAGCGATGCAGGAATCGTTCGTCGCGATCTGGAACAATGCCGGCAACTATGATGCGCAGCTTGCCGCGCCAATGACCTGGATGGCCACTATCGTGCGCAACAAGGCCCTGGATATCTTGAGACGCAGCGACAGCGCGGTCGAGGTCGATGCCGAACAGTTCGACCGCGAGGTGCTCAATGCCTTCGCCAGTTCCGAAGCGACGCCGCTCGAAGCGCTGCAGATCAGCAGCGACGCCCGCGCCCTGGCGTACTGCATGTCGACGCTGGAAGGCCAGCACCGCCAGGTGGTTGGCATGGCGTTCTTCCATGACCTGTCCCACAGCGAAGTCGCGCAGCAAATGGCGGTGCCTCTCGGTACCGTCAAAACCTGGATCCGGCGCAGCCTTGAGCGCCTCAAGGCCTGCCTTGCCAAAAGGGAGCGCGCATGAATATCCGTGACAACCTGCCGCTGCGCGAAAAGCTCGCGGCCGAGTACGTGCTGGGCACCCTGAAGGGCCACGCGCGCCGCCGTTTCGAAGGATGGATGCACGACGACGCGGCGCTGCGCCGCACGACCGCGGAGTGGCAGGACCGGCTGATGCCGATGGCCGAGCTGTCGGGCGCGGTGCAGCCGCGCGCCAGGGTCTGGAGCGGCATCGAACGGCGGCTGAACCTGAAGGCGGAGCGCAAGGCATGGCAATTGTGGGGCGCGGATGCAGTCGGCTTCTGGCGCTCGCTGGGTATCGCATCGAGCGCAGTGGCCGCGGTGCTGCTGTTCGTGCTGGCGACGAAGACGCTGGACGCGCCGCAGATCGACCAGATCGCCACGCTGACCGACGAAAAGTCGCAGGCGGCGCTGCTGGTGACGGCCGATACGCGCCGCAAGACGCTCGGTGTGAGGGTGATGGACAACGTGGCGGTCGCCAGCGGAAAGGTGCTGCAGCTGTGGGCGATTCCGAAGCAGGGCGCGCCGCGTTCGCTTGGCGTGCTGCCGGCGAGCGGACAGATGGAGGTCAAGCTGACCGAGCGCGCGATCGGCAGCGACGTCGTGATGCTGGCGATCAGTCTCGAGCCGCAGGGCGGTTCGCCCGACCCGAACGGGCCGACCGGACCGGTGCTGTACAAGGGACCCTGGGTGCGCATGTAGAAATCATGGCGTTTGGTAGGGCGGATAAGCGGAGCGCATCCGCCGTTGCAAACGTCACGTTGGCGCACGCGATGGAGGATGCGCGCGTTGCTAGACTTGACCTGGCAGCCGCCCGCAGATGAAATAGAGTCTTTTGGTCCGCAATCGGCCAGAAGCAGACGCTCCCAAATCACCCAACCGTTGTACTAAAGCGATGACCGTAAATTCAGAAACTCGTGGACGTATTGTCGAAACGCGCAAGGACGGCCTTCGCATACTTTGGACCTACGTTCCAGAGATGCCAGAGGAGAGTTCACGACGCGCCCTCCCATGGCTAACCGTAGTGCGATGGGAATACGATGGGTCCGAAAATAATGGCATGCCTCAAGCCGCCGAGAACCAACGGATGCTAATGCTTGAGGCGGCTCTTCTGAAAATCGAACGTCCCGAGATTTGCGTTGAAGCCTATCGCCGGATCGGCGCTGGAATAAGGGAATATGTGTATTACATCGTCGACCGTGAAAGATTCCTTGAAAAATTCAATGATTACGTTGTCGGAGATCCGCGTTACCCCATTGAAATCAAGTTCTACAAAGATGAGACTTGGTCTGATCTTCAAGACCTCATCAATGACTTAAGTTAATCTAACCCTGACGTAGGCGTCGAGACAACGAACGTCTTCTCTGGGTCGAAAGCAGGCGAGCAGATAAGTCTGCTATCTGCCAAAAACAGTCGTTATCCGAATGTGCAAGGCAAAGCAAAATGAAACAAGAACTCGGCGACGGTGTCGCTCATTGAACGGGGGCGATCGCGTGTCAAATAGTGAAAAATTCGGTTCTTCCGCAGCGCAACTTACATATTTGAAGGCAGTCTTGTTTGTCCTCACCGTGGTGAGCTTCCCAGGATGGGCGACTGCTGCCGGCGGCGACAAGCTGGTGCCGGTTAAGCTTGCGCCAGATGCCCCCGGCATGATCAGGTTCGAGACCTGCACCCGTCCCGCCTACCCGGAACAGGAAGCAAAACAGAATCATCACGGCGTGGTAACGCTGCGGTTTCTGGTTGGTGCAGATGGCAAGGTCAAGAAATCGCTGGTCATGACTTCTTCGGGTTATCCAGCTCTTGACGAGGCGGCTCTCTTTGCGATCGCGAAATGTAACTTCAATCCGCCGGTGATTAACGGCAAACCGGTTGACGCATGGATTCCCGTTCAGTACGTGTGGAAACCACAATGACATAACGGCTGCCGGCTTTGGGGCGCACGCTGCTCTTCCTCTGACGAGATGTGTCAGGTGAAGTTTGAGCCGCTTCAGTGTAGCGGCGCTACGCCGTCAGCAGCTCAATCTCGAAGAGCCTTTCCGCCAGCCAGACGGCGGCCAGCAGCGCAATCACCGCCGAACCGCCCACCAGCACCAGGCGCCGGTAGAACCAGCTGCCGCGCACTGCATACGCCAGCGGGAGGAACGCGGCAACGATCGCCAGCTGCCCAAGTTCCACACCCACGTTAAAGCCCACCAGCGCAAGCGCAAGCGAACCTTCCGGCAGGCCGAGGTCGGCCAGCACGCTGGCGAAACCAAACCCGTGAATCAGGCCGAACACAAACGCCGCAATCCAGCGCCTGCCATGAACAAGCGGCGTTATGTTGTTCAGCGCGGCGATGACAACCGAGGCCGCGATCGCCGATTCCACCCACCGTGACGGCAGCGACACCACCTGCAGCGCCGCCAGGCTCAAGGTGACCGAGTGCGCCACCGTGAACGCGCTGATGATCTTGAAGACGTCGACAGCCGCGCTGCGGAAGTCCGGCGCCTTCTGCCACGCCGCGCCGCGCCACACCAGTACCGCCGGCAGCAGCAGCGACAGCAGGAACAGGATATGGTCGAAACCGATCCAGATGTGCCACACGCCGTGGCCCACGTAGTCGGCCAGTTCGCCGAGGCGGCTGGTCTCCTCCAGCGTCACCACCTGGTCCGGCTTGTCGATGCCGAAGATCGCCGTCCTGATGGCGCCTCCGGCGCTTAACTTCAGCAGCCCCTTGTGGTGCGGATCGGTGTCGGCGAACAGGCGGTATCCAATCTGCAGCCGCCGTGGCGCGACGTCGCAGCTTGCGGTGAATTTCAGGACGGTATAAGCGCCGTCTGTGTGATGGTCGACCAGCTGCTCGCCGGCGCTGATCGGACAGCCGGTGATGGTCAGGCGCGCCAGTGCGTACGCGGCGATGTCGTTGTGACGCGCCCGTATTTCGTCCCATGTCAGCTGTCCGTCGCCGTTCCCATCGACGCCAACGGCGAACTCGAGGTCGCGCAGCGCGATATCCCATTGTCCGTTGATCGTATTGCCATCGATGGCGAGCGTAAGGTAGCTGTCGCTCGGCTTGTGCGCCGATGCCGGCGTGACCGCGCCCAGCACCAGCGCGAGTGCCAGCAACATCCGGCGGATCACGGCGACGCCTTCAGGCGCTGCACCAGCGCGGCAATCGCCACGTCTTCCAGGCCAGTCTTTTCGATCCACTCCAGGACCGGCGCGGCGGCGGCGCGGTCGCCGGCGCCGAGCGCAGCTTCAAGCACAAGCCGCGTGTCGGCCGGCTCTTTCTGAACCGCCCAGTTCTGTTTTGCCAGTGCGAGGGCCGCGCCGGACTCGCGCCGCAGGTGCAGCGTGTAGCGCGCCTGTTCGCGCTGGTGCACGCTGTCGCCGCGCTGCATGGCTGCGCCGAAACGCGCGTCGAGTTCCTTGATCGCGGCAGTTAGTTCGTCCTTGCTGCCGGCTTGCTGCTGCAGGGCCAGCGCATACCGCAGCAGCAGGGCATCGATGCGGCGATGGTCGCGCAGCAGCGCTGCCGCTTCGCGCGGGCGTTTCCGGTCAAGCAGGAAATCGGCGTAGGCGCCGATCAGGTAGCTGTCGCGCGGGCTGATGGCAAGCGCGCTGCGGTAGTGCGCTTCTGCTGTCCTGGCATCGCCGCGCCGCGTCGCCATCTCCGCCAGCATGGTCAGCACCCATGCCTGTTCGTCGGCGGGGGCGTCGGCATCGCGTGCCAGCGCCTGGCCGAGCAAGCGCTCGCTGGCCGCGAGGCGCCCGCTCACTCCGGCGGCGTTGCCAAGGCAGGCGAAGCTGGCCAGCTGCGACGCCAGCGCCGACAGGCGAGCGCAGCTCCTGGTGGCGCCCTCGTAATCGCCCTGCACGGTCTGGATGGTGGCGCGGGTAAGCCACGCCTGCGCGTTTGCCGGGTCCGAGCGCGTGATTGCGTCGAGATCGGCCATCGCTTCCGGAAAATGATGCGTCGACTGGAGCAGCGTGGCGCGCAGCAGGCGCACTTCGTGTGGCGGCGCCTTGCTGTTCCACCAGGGCGCCAGCGCCGCCTGCGCATAGCCGAAGTAGCGCGGGTCGGTTTCGCTGCGTCCGAGCGAGATGTAGCGGCGAGCGAGGGCGGTCGCAAGCTGAACGTCGTTGGGCGCCGCGCGTACCTGGGCGCGCAGCATGTCGATCTCCTTCTGCGCTGGATTCGAGCGGCCCGGCAGCGTCTCGATTATCTTGCTGCCCGATGCGGGCACGTACGGCGCAGCTTCGGCGGCCAGCGTGGCCAGGCACAGAATGAGGGGCAGGAGTCTTTTCATGGGTAGGAACGGGAATGACGTGATGAATCAAAAAGCCGGGCCATGCGTATGCATGCCCGGCCCTGACTTCTTACTGCACTGGTGCGGGTTCCGAATCCTCCGGAGCCGTCACTGCCACCGCGTCGATCGAGACCGGCTCGGTATCGTCGGGCGATGACGCCACCAGTGACCGGACGGCCGCGAAGAAGGCATCGATCATCGACACCGGCGGCGCGGGCGGTCCTGCCGGTGGCGGTGGGCTTTCGAAGCGGCTGCTGCCGCCGCAGGCGCTGAGCGCCAGCGCCAGGGCGCCTATAAGTGCGAGCTGTTTCATGGCGTTCTCCTTATTGCTGCGGCGAGCCGGCCAGTGGCGTCTTCAGGTACGGGAAGCCCGGCGTGAAGAAGGTTTCGTCCAGGTAGGCGCCATCGGTGAAGCGCAGCGCGCCGGCTGGTGCGTCGGCAGGCGTGCAACCCAGGTTCAGCGTGCACAGTTTGCCCATCACGACGCGCAGCGCGATATCGACCACGTCGTCGCCCGGACGGCGGCCGTTCGGGAAGCCGGCATTGTCGCCGTCGATGACACCCAGGCGCTTCTGCGCACCCGGTGCGGTTGGCGCGATGGAGGTATTCAGGCGCAGCATTTCCGAAGGCGTGACGGCAGCAGGCTGGTTGACCCCTTTGACGCCAGTGAGGAACGTCGCCACCAGGTCGTTACGCGGGAAGTTGGTCGGCGCCTTGGCGCCCGAGCTGCCGTACAGGAGTTCGATCAAGGCGGGCAGCGTCGGATTGGTGACATAGTCCGCGAACTGGCCATCGGCCGATGGTTTGCTGTGATTGAATTTGTCCTTGTCCTTCAGTCCGATCACCACCTCGTTCACCAGTGGCATGCCCAGGCGCGATACCTGCGTCCATGCGCCGCCTTCTTTTGATGGCGCCGCTGCGCCCGGGGTCGGGTTCAGCAAACGGCCCTGGCGCATGCTGGCCGTGGTCCACGCGCCGATCACCGGATCGGTACTGCCCGACGCGGTCAGGCACGCTGCGGCGACTTCCAGCTCAATCGAGGTGACGTTCTTGTTGGCCAGGTCATCCTTGGCGTTGCTTTCGGCAGTTGCCAGGAACTCCACCGCAGGCGCCTTGATGTTGATGAGGTCGAAGGTTTCGCCGAGGTTGACCACGAACGGGTCCTTGCGTTGGCCGACGAACAGGCGCGCGGGCGTGTTGCAGCCAGGGATGTTGACGGCGTACACGTGCTTGGCCGCGTAGGCCTGGTAGTCAGGGATCGCTTTCTTACCGACGTTATCGATCGGCTTGTCGAAGGTTGCCGCTCCCCCGGTTGCGTTAGTCACTGCCGCGCGCGTGCCCGACCGGCGGTCGCCCCGGACCACGTTCACGGTGTAGGTCTCGCGCACATTGGTACCGGCCGCGTTGACGTCGGCGATGGCGCCGCCGTTAATCACCAGCGGGATCGATACTTTCTTGCCGCCGACGGTGAACTGGGCGTCCTTCACGGTGTTGGTAAAGCGGAACTGGAAGCTCAGGTCTTCTTTTGCGTCGCCATTGTTGTCGACGTGAATCTCGTACAGGGCGTCCGGATCCATCTGGAAGTAGTTAGGGCCGGCGAACGGGTCTTGCAGGGGGACGTAATTGGCGATCAGGGTCACGAACTTATCGCGGCCCGATTCATAGCTGCGGAACATGTAAAAATCGGTAGCGTCAATTTTTGGGCTTTTGGTGATGAACGGTGCTTCGCGGTGGCTCGATGCCATCGCCCCGGGCGACGCCACCGCCGCCAGGGCGACCCCAGCCAGCACGGTGCGCAAGGACTGTTTGATAATGTGCGACATTTTTTCTCCCCCAATGGTTTATTTGCATATGCATCGCGTTGTACGAAGGACAGGTCCAGACGGATTCAGGGAAATTGGTGTTTGTCGCGTTTTTTCAGTGGTTTTTGCGGGTTGCTGTTGCGCCGTAGATGCACACGGTACGGCGGCGCGCACCGAATAATGTTTCCCAAGTAAAATAAGGATCGCCCTTTGAGACCAAGTTCCATGCGTATTTCGAAACGAATCGCTTCCGCTTCACCGCTCGCCACCACCGCCATGCATGGGCGCGTGGACCAGATGAAGTTCAAAGGTGAAGAGGTCATCGACTTTTCCATCGCCATCTCGCATTTCGCCGCCCCCGAGCCGGTGCGCCGGGGCGTATCGGACATGGCGCTGCGCGACATGCTCCCCTATACGGCAGTGGGCGGCGCCCATGGCTTGCGGGCCCGCCTCGCCGAAAAGCTCAATGCGGAAAACGCGATCGACGCGTGCCCGGAAGAGGTGATCGTGACCAATGGCGCCAAGCAGGCGCTGTACGAAGCGATGTATGCGATGACCGACCCGGGCGACACGGTCATCGTGTTCCGGCCGTACTGGCCGGCCTACCTGGCAACGTCGCGTTTGCTCGGCCTCGAGGTCGTGCTGGCGGACTTGCCCGAAGTGTTGGATGACGAGGTGCTGAACGCGCTGCCGCCGGCCCGGCTGCTCATTTTGAACAACCCGCATAATCCGACCGGTAAGGTATTCAGGCGCGAAGAGCTCGATGCGCTGGAGCGCTGGCTCGAGCGCACCGGCTGCACGGCCATCGTCGACGAAAGCTACGAAAAGCTACTGTACGATAAGAAACACTACAGCCTGGCGGGATCGGACAAGTGGCGCGAGCTCGGGATCGTCACGCTGTTCTCGGCCTCGCAAAGCTACGCGATGATGGGCTGGCGCTGCGGCTTTGCCGTCGGCCCCGCCGAGGTCGTGAGCGCGATGGAAACGCTCCAAGGCCCGATCACCGCGGCGCCATCGGCGCTGACCCAGTTCGCCTGCGAAGCGGCATTCTTCTCCGGCGAGCCGCACCATCTTGTGGCCGACTACCGGGCCAGGCGCGACCTGGTGATGGACATGCTCACGCCGGTAAAGTGGATGAAAGTGCGCAACCCCGAGTCCGGCCCCTACATCTGGGTCGACGTTACCGCGCTCAGGTGCGACACGGTGGATTTCTCGGAACGCTTGCTGACGGAAGAGCGGGTCGCCATCATGCCGGGCGACGCACTGGGCAGCCCAGGATTCATTCGCATGGGATTCATCTCCGACGACATCAGTACCTTGCGCAAGGGCATGGCAGCCATCATTGCGTTCGGCAACAACATAAACAGCAACAACAGGTAAGCACGTGCCTTTTTCCAAGTGGTCATTCGCAGGTTTTGATACAGCGCGGCTTAACAGCCTGCGCTGGCGCCTGCTGCTGCTCGTCGGCCTGGCGATCGCGCCGATGGTGGCGATGACGGTGGCGGTTGGCATCCAGGAACGCGAGAACGCGCTGGCCAGTGCGCGCCAGAACCTGCAGCGGCTGGCCAACCTGGCCGCCGCCAACGAAGCGCAGTCGCTGGAAGGCGCCCACCAGATCCTGCGCGACCTGTCCAGCATCCCGGACGTGACCGCCGATCCCGCGAAGTGCAGCGAGCTGATGGCGGAGATTCTCAACAGGAACACGATTTACGTGAATTTCGGCCTGATCGAAATGGATGGCAACGTCAGCTGCAGCGCTGTGCCGCTCGCAGCGCCCGTCAACCTCGGCGACCGCCTGCATTTCAAACGCGCGGTGGCCGAGAAGCGCTTCATCGCCAGCCGCTATGTGTTCGGCCGCGTGATTCAAAAGCACACGATCAACCTGACCTACCCGGTGATCAAACGCGGGCAAGTGACCGGGGTGCTGTTTGCCGCGATGGATTTAACCGAACTCGACAAGTTTGTCGGCGACGTCAAGCTGCCGGCTGGAACGCTGTTGTGGACCCTGGATGATCAGGGAACCGTCATTTCGCGCCGTCCGGACGCTGGCGCCTGGCTCGGCAAGAAGACTACGCCGACGCTGCACCAGGTAGCGCTCACGGGACGCCCGCCCGTGATCGTGCGCGACTTCGATGGCGTCGAGCGCCTGTACGCCTCGGCGGCGGTGGGGAAGGGGGCCTTGAGCGACTATCGGGTCCTGATCGGTGTGCCGGAAATAGATTTCCTGGCAGCGGCCGAGCAGGACCAGCGCTTGGTCATCCTGGGCCTGGTTACCACCGTGTTGCTGGCCGGCCTTGCCGCCTGGTTCGGCGGGAATATCCTGATCGTCCAGCGCGTGCGCCGCCTCGTTGCGACCGCCAACCTGATCGCCTCCGGCTCGCTGGCAACCCGTACCGGCATGCGTTACGGGAACGAGGAAATCAGCGAGCTGGCGCGTTCGCTCGATGAAATGGCCGCTTCGCTGCAACGCAAGGACGCGCAGCGCGACCATAGCGAAGCCATGCTGGTGGCGGCCGACCGCCGCAAGGACGAGTTCCTGGCGATGCTCGCGCACGAACTGCGCAACCCGCTTGCCCCCATTTCGGCCGGCGCGGAGATCCTGAAGCGGACCGCCACGCAGGACCCGTCAATCGCCCAGGCCGCCGTCATCATCGCGCGCCAGGCCGAACACATGACCCGCCTGATCGACGACCTGCTCGATGTGTCGCGCGTCAACCGGGGCTTTATCGAGTTGCAAAACGAAACGCTGGTGCTGGGCGACATCGTGCATGACGCGGCGGAGCAGGTCGGCCCATTGATCGCCCGTAAAACGCAGCAGCTTGCGCTGACTTTGTCGCCCGAAGCATGCCGGGTAAGCGGCGACCGCAAGCGCCTGGTACAGGTCGTAGCCAACCTGTTGAACAACGCGGCGAAATATACGCGGGTCGGCGGGCGGATCGAGGTCGTCCTGACGTGCACGCAAGGGCGCGCCACCTTGTCGGTCATCGACAACGGTATCGGCATGACGCCCGACCTGCTGGACAGGGCGTTCGATCTGTTTGCGCAAGGCGAACGGGCGTCGGACCGCTCCGATGGCGGACTGGGACTGGGCCTGGCGCTGGTCAAGAAGCTGGTGGGATTGCACGGCGGCACGGTGACCGCCCACAGCGAGGGGCTGGGGCACGGCAGCCGCCTGACCGTTGAATTGCCGCTCGTCGCGGGCGCTGCTGCGCGCCGCGACGACGACCATCCGGCTGCCGCAGTCCCTATCGTGGCCGGTGCGCGCTGCCTGCTGGTGGACGACAACAAGGATGCGGCCGAGATGCTGTCCATGTATCTGGAAGCGTCCGGGTTCGACGTGACGGTGGCCTATGACGGGGAGCAGGCACTCTTGTTGGCCTGCGAGAAGCCCCCAGCGTTCTGCCTGCTCGACATCGGCCTGCCCGATATCGATGGGAACGAGCTGGTGAAACGGTTGAAGCGCCTTCCTGAGGCGACCTCCGCAGTGATGATCGCCATCAGCGGTTACGGCAGGGCGGAAGACCGCGAGCGTTCGCTTGCGGCCGGGTTCGACCATTACTTCGTCAAGCCGGTTGATATCAAGGCGCTGCGTGCGCTGTTGACGATCGACAAGGTTACTTAGCCGCGCGCTGCAGGGTGCCGCACCAGCCCGAACAGCGCGATGCCGGCAAACGCGGCGCCGGCATAAAACGTGTACGACGCCCCGAACTGATCCCACAGCAGGCCAGCCACCACGCTGGCAATCAGCATGGCGACGCCACTGACCAGGTTGAAAAAGCCGAAGGCGGTGCCGCGAAGATCCGCTGGCGCCGTGTCGGCAACCATCGTGGCAAGCAATCCCTGCGTCATGCCCATGTGGATGCCCCACAGTGCCACGCCGGCAAGTACCGTGCTCCAGTGATCGTCGATCGCCAGTACCAGGTCGGCTGCGATCAGTACCGCGAGGCCCGCCGCCAGCAGTGTTTTATGGCTCATGCGGTCGGCCAGCTTTCCGAATGGGTAGGCGCAGGCGGCGTAGACGAGGTTCATCGCGACCATCACCAGCGGCACCAGCGCGAGCGGAATGCCGCCAGCCTGGGCACGCAGCACCAGGAAGGCTTCGCTGAAGCGGGCGAGGGTGAACACCGCGCCGATGCCCACCACCCACCAGTATGGCGTGCCGAGCCGGGCCAGGTTGTCGCGCCGGATCGGGTTGGTTTTCTTTTCGCCGCTATGGCGCGCCGGTTCGTGGACGCCGAACACGAGCAGGACGACGGCCAGGGCCCCGGGGATCACGGCTACCCAGAAGACGGCGCGGAAATCGTTTGCCCAGAGCAGCATCAGGCCGACCGCGATCAGGGGACCGAGGAAGGCGCCGACGGTGTCGAGCGACTGGCGCAATCCAAACGCCGCGCCGCGTACTTCGGGAGGGGCAATGTCTGCAACGAGGGCGTCACGGGGAGCGCCGCGGATGCCTTTGCCGACGCGGTCGAGCAGGCGGGCGGTGAGGACGATGCCCATGGTGGGCGCGATCGCGAACAGTGGCTTGGTGATCGCGCCCAAGGCATAGCCGAACACCGCCAGGCCTTTGCGCTTGCCGAGGTAATCGCTGAGCGCGCCCGAAAATACCTTCACGATGAGCGCGGTCGACTCGGCCAGACCTTCAATCAGGCCCACCGTCAATGCACTGGCGCCAAGGACGCCAACCATAAAGAGGGGAAGCAGGCTGTGGATCATCTCGGAGGAAATGTCCATCAGCATGCTGACGAAGCCGAGGACCCACACGCCGGCCGGGATGGTGGGGCGCAGCGTGTGGGTTGTTTTTGCCATGCGGTCGAGTGTCGGTTTTTTTCAGATAATTACAGATGGAATAATAACCCGACCGATGGCTTCGCACGGATGGCAGGCGTGCAGCTTGCCTCAATAGACCTCGACGTTCACCGAGAGCAGCTCAACCGCGCTGGCGTCGCCCTTGCCATGGTGCCCAAGCGCCGAGTGCAGTGGCACCACGCGGATGCGCAGCGTGCCGTCGCTGCGCGCGCCGGTGCCTGCCGCGCCAAGCTTCTCGCCCAGCGGCAACGCGTACGTCAGGGCGCCGCTGTGGCGGAGATGGCCGAACATCATGATGGTGGCAAGGTAGAACGGGCTGCCGGCATCGATGGCGGACACGTCGTCGGGACCGTTCAGGATTACCACGTAAGGATCGTGCGTAATCTCCGTGAAACTGAGAGCAATGTTGGCCACCAGCGTGACGCCGGACGACACAGCCTGGTCAAGCGTCGCCGCCGGCACCGCGACCACGGCGGCGGCCGGCTTGTCGCCGCCTACTTTTCGGCTGAGTACCTTGCCGTGGAACACGCGCTGACCTGCGGTGCGCGAACGGGTGCGACCATCGGTGCTCGGCACCGCCTCTTCGCCGGAGCCGGGCTCGTAGTCGTAGCCGAAGGTCGCCATCGAGATGTAGTCGCCCGCATTGGTTTTCGTCACCGGCTCGCCCCGCTGGTCGACGAAGAACAGCAACGGTTCGCGGGCCCAGCGGTAGAAGTCGGTGGCCTTTTCCGCTGCCGACTTCTCGGACTCGGGCAGGTCGGTGCGCAATTCGAAGCCCGCCGGCAGCGTCGGCAGCCCGAGGCGCTGCTGCTTGCGCTCCCACACGTCCCACAGGCGGTCCATGTTGGCGTGGTGCAGGAAGAAGATCGGATCGACGGGCGAGAGCATGTCGGTCATGAAGCCGCGCGCTTCGACAAAGTTGCAGTCGCGCGAGCCAACGCAGCGGTGCACCGAATTGTGCGGCTTGGCTTCCAGGATGCCGAAACCGGCCGCCGTTGCATGGTTCGAGCTCTTCGGGCTGCCGAAGGTGACGTAATCCGGCGCATCGAGCGCGGCAAGGATGGTGGTCCTGGACACCGAATCCGTGGTGGCGGCGTTGAACTCAGGACGCTCGCGGCGCAGCCCGCGCGCCCCCGGCTGGTCGTAGAACAGCCGGCCGGATGGATCGGTGAGGATGTCGAACATCAGGTCCTGCTCGAAGCGCACGCTGCGCGAGAGCAGCTGGCCATATTGCGAACGCCGGTTGAAGGTCCCGCCGGGCGAGGTCCAGTAGCTGGTATTGGCGACCGCCGCGCGCAGGCGGCTGTCAAAATCGCTGGCCGTCGGGATGTACGCTGCGTGGTTGGGGTCGAGCACGTCGTCGAACATGCCTTCGGGAATCTTCGGTTCCGCGGTCCAGTCCCAGTAGGGCAGGGCGAAGTGGGGATCGCGGCTTAGCTCGCGGCAGATCTGCTCGAACCAGCCCAGGTAGCCCCGGTGCCAGGGCAGGAACCACCAGTTGCCGTGCGGGCAGTCGAGGGTGTGGACAATCGCGTGGCGGTACCAGTTGCGCGGATCCTCGGGTGGCAACGCCAGCATCGCGCGCACGGCCTTGGCGTAGCTCTTGAGCATGCGCTTGCCGGCCGCGGAACCGGACGCGTTGTAGCGGCGGTAGGTGTGGGCATGCGCTGCCGGGTTGACGAGTTGCGCCGAGGCGAAACCGAGCGACAGCAGGCTTGCGCAAAGCGCGGCGCCGGTTTTTTTCAGCGTGTCACGGCGAGAGGGACTGAAGTCAGGAAGCTTGTTGGTCATGGCATGCTCCGGTGGAGTTGCCCGCCTGCGCCCAGGATGGGCACGAACCGGCTGGCATGCGATCAAGGCTAGCTGATCCGTTGCGAGCTTCGATGGCGCACCGCAAAGGTGCGGCTGGTGGCGATTCGCGCAGACGAAAAAAACCGCAAGGGGCGGTTTTTAGACGGGGGGGATGGAGGCGGCCGCTTCAAATCACAAAGAAGTCGACGTTTGTCACAGTCGTGGGGTGCGTGGTCGTACCAAGCACAGCAAAGTCCACGGCAGCAATTCCACCCACGCCATCGGCATCGTACGACAGCACTCCGGTGACGGGTTATAGATAATTCGCGTGCTTGTGGTCGCAGCTGTTGCGTCCCCCCCGATATCGAAGGCGGCCGCGCTCAGGCGGCCGGCAGCAAGCGCGTTGAACAATCCGGCTCCCGTGTTTTCGAGATAAATCTTTTCGCTACCCGAAGCGGAGTCTGCGATCATGTCGACGTTCGTTGCCCTGTCCTGGGCGGTGTTGAAGACGAAGATATCGCTTCGATGCTGCGGTGGACGTTTTTTTTAAAGTGAGATCGCCATCGGCGATCTGGAGGAAGTGCAGGGGAGGCGGAGGGCAGGAAATCGCGAAGCG
>DASWSX010000110.1:0-6791 GCA_036402435.1 Telluria sp.
CAATTTCTCGACCGATGCGGCGCACCGCTTCGAACGCGGCGTCGATTTCGCCACCACCGTCGAGCACATCGAGCGCATCACCGCGCTGATCCTGGAGATCTGCGGCACCGCCAGCACCACCGTCGGCCCGGTCGACGACCATGTGGTCAACCTGCCGAAACGCGAGCCGGTGACGATGCGCACTGCGCGCGCGCAGAAAGTCATCGGCGTGCCGGTGACCGACGCGATGGTGGCCGACATCTTCAACCGCCTGGGCCTGCCGTTCACCCAGCAGGACGGCGAGTTTGCCGTCACCGCGCCGTCGTACCGCTTCGACATCGAGATCGAGGAAGACCTGATCGAGGAAGTCGCGCGCGTCTACGGTTTCGAGAACATCCCGGCCAATCCGCCGGTCGCCGCCAGCGCCATGCTGGCCGCGCCGGAAGACACCCGTTCGCTGTTCGCGCTGCGCCACCAGATGGCGGACCTCGGCTACCAGGAAGTAGTCAACATGAGCTTCATCGAAGCGGCGTGGGAAGCCGATTTCTCGGGCAACCTGGAGCCGATCAGGCTGCAGAACCCGATCGCCAGCCAGATGAACGTGATGCGCTCGTCGCTGATCGGCAGCCTGGTGGCCAACGTGCGCTACAACCTGAACCGCAAGGCGGGCAGGGTGCGCGTGTTCGAGATCGGCGCCATCTTCAAGCGCAACCCGCAGGCGCAGGACGGCGCGCTGTCGGTGGCCGGTTTCGACCAGCCCAAGCGCCTGGCCGCAATCGCCTACGGCCCGGCCGTGGACGAGCAGTGGGACGTGCCGGCGCGCGCGGTCGACTACTTCGACGTCAAGGCCGATGTCGAGGCCATGTTCGCTCCGTACGCTTTGCGTTTCGTGAAGCTCGAGCATCCGGCGCTGCATCCGGGCCGCTCGGCAACCATCGTGCTGGAAGGCCGCGAAGTGGGCTTCATCGGAGAGCTCCATCCGCGCTGGCTGCAGAAATACGAACTGCCGCAGGCCCCGGTGCTGTTCGAAGTTGACGCAGTTGCGCTACAACAACGCCCATTGCCGAAGTACGAAGAAATTTCGAAGTTCCCGGGCGCCACGCGCGACCTCGCGCTGGTGGTCAAGCAGACCGTTGCAGCTCAGGATCTGTTGGACGCTTTTAATGCCGAGATCGCAGCTAATCCAGCCGGCCGCATTGTGCAAGCCATTGTTTTGTTTGATGAATATCGTGGCGCGGGACTCGAAGCGGATGAAAAAAGCCTTGCTTTCCGCTTTAGCTTGCAAGATACTCAAACCACCTTGCAGGACGATCAGGTCGACGCTGTGATGTCGGCCCTGGCCGGTGCCGCGAGAGAAAAACATCACGCAAAAATGCGTGGATAAACCCATCCAAAACGTAGCTTTATAGGCAGGGCTGGAAAATTAATAACAATGACGTAGATTCGGCCGTCCTCCAATCGGCTCTGGCGGCGGACTTGCATCGTGCGATGCAGGTCGCCAAGGTTCGCCACGATGCCGAGAAGGATATGCCGACCCTCACCAAGGCCGAGCTGGCCGAGCTGCTGTTCGAGCAGGTCGGCCTGAACAAGCGCGAAGCCAAGGACATGGTCGAGACCTTCTTCGACGAGATCCGCAATGCGCTCGAGCGCGGCGAGGCGGTCAAGCTTTCGGGCTTCGGCAACTTCCAGCTGCGCGACAAGCCGCAGCGCCCGGGCCGCAATCCAAAAACCGGCGAAGAAATCCCGATCACGGCGCGCCGCGTCGTGACCTTCCACGCCAGCCAGAAGCTCAAGGGCATGGTCGAAGAGACCAGCCCGGCGCCCTCGGCTGCCATGGCGCGCGCTGCCTGATTTAGCCAATGAATGACCGTCTCGCCAAGGCCGACCTGGTCGCGCTGCCGCCTATTCCGGCCAAGCGCTATTTCACGATCGGGGAAGTCAGTGAGTTGTGCGGCGTCAAACCGCACGTACTTCGCTACTGGGAGCAGGAATTCACCCAGCTCAAGCCAGTCAAACGACGGGGTAACCGCCGCTATTACCAGCACCACGAAGTCCTGCTGATCCGCCGTATCCGCGAGCTGCTGTACGAGCAAGGGTTTACGATCAGCGGGGCGCGCAATAAACTCGATAGCCGCGCCATCGAAGCGGCGCCGTCCCAGGAAAACTGGGATGCGCCTGATTCCGGACGCGAGACCAACAACGGCTTGCAGCCCCAGCTCGACGGGGCATTTATTCGCAAGGAACTCCTCGCCATCCTGGCATTGCTGAAGCAAGAGGCCTGATTCGCTGCCCGAAAGGCGTGCGCCGGCACTGTTTTTTTACCCATTTTGCATCGCGCTGTGCACCCGCCGGCGCACTCGTGCGTTGTACGCTGTGCCATACATGCTGATGAGTGCTAGAATGTTAATATTGTGTATGCCGACGGACACATGCGCAGCACTTTCCTATGCCAGGAAAATTTAAGGGAAGACAATGATACGCGTTGCCATTTGTGACGATCACCAAATTGTAAGAGCAGGCTTTAAACAGATTTTTTCCTCGTCGCCAGACTTTGATGTCGTCGCCGAAGGTGCTACGGGCCGCGAAGCCCTCGATATCGCGCGCCGCGAGATTTGCGACGTGCTGTTGCTGGACATCGCCATGCCCGACCAGAGCGGCATCGATATCCTGCGCACGATCCGCCAGGGCCAGCCGAACCTGCCGGTGCTGATCCTGTCAGGGTATCCGGCGCAGCAGTACGCGCTGAACCTGTTCAAGATGGGCGCCAACGGCTACCTGAACAAGGAATGCGAGGCCGACGAGCTCAAGACCGCGGTGCGAACCGTGTTCCAGGGCCGCCGCTACGTGTCGTCCACCGTCGGCGAACTGTTGGCGCAAAGCTTCGACCGCGACCCCAATACCGCGCTGCATACGGAACTGTCCGACCGCGAATTCCAGGTCTTCCTGCGCCTGGCCAAGGGCGCGACCGTGTCCGATATCGGCGTCGCCCTGTCGCTCAGCATCAAGACCGTGTCGACCTACCGCACCCGCATCATGGAAAAGATGGGTCTGCAGTCCAACAGCGACCTGACCTATTACGCCATGAAGAACAACCTGCTAGACTAAATCCACCTGCAGGCGAGCAGTCCCGTTCGCCTGCAGCGTCAGTCTGTACGGAATAATTCCGCAGCGCAACAACCTTTTCTTCCCTGCCAAGCGATGCATTTTACGGCTGAGTTTGGCTGCGGCGCACCATCTTCGGGTCTATAATGACCGTCAGAATTGCTTTGCATCACGCAAAAGGAATCCGACGATGTATTTCACTACCGAACCCGATGGCGCGCCTGCGCTCCCGTTCTATACGACGGTACTCGGACTGATCTGCGTGCTGATCCTGGTCGTCAACGGCGCCAGCCTGTTCCACAATCTGTCGGCGCTGAACGGCGCCAATGCGGTGCAGGGGCAGACCGCCCGCGTCAGCGACCGGCTGCAGCGCCTGAACGTGCTGGTAATGGACGCGGAAAGCAGCACGCGCGGCTATTTCCTGTCCGGCTCCGATGTATATCTCGGTCCGCTGCGTACCGCCACCGCTGAAATCGAGCCGCAACTTCGTGAACTGCAATCCCTGCTGGCCGACAGCCCGCCCCAGTTAAGGAACCTCGCGCAACTGCGCGCGCTCGTGCGGCGCAAGCTCGATGGCCTCGACCAGATGGTGGCGGTGTACCGTCAGGGCGGGCTGGAGGATATCGCCCGCATCGCCGCCGTCAGCGACAGCAAGGCGGACATGGACGAGATCCGTTTGCTGCTGGTGATCATGACCCAGGAACAGAACGAACTGATGGCGGCGCGCCGCGCCGAGTTTACCGCCGATTACCAGGAGGCGGTGCTGATGGGCATCGGCATTAACGCCGCGGCGATCCTGGTCATCGTCCTGTTTTACGGGCTGATCCGTACCAGTTATTTCGCGCGCCTGTCCACCCAGCGCGCCTTGCAGCATGCGAACGAAAATCTCGAATCGATGGTGGCGCTGCGCACCGAACAGCTGTCGGTATTGTCGCGCCACCTGATCCGCTTGTCGGAAGAGGAAAAATCGCGACTGGCGCGCGAACTGCACGACGAACTGGGCGCCAACCTGACCTCGATCGGCATCGATCTCAACTGCGCGGCGAACGAATTGCGCGACGAACACGCGCACATTGCCCAGCGGCTGGACCACGCCCGCATGACGCTGGTGGCGACGGTCGAGCTCAAGCGCCGCATCGTCGAGGACCTGCGGCCGAGCCTGCTCGACAACCTTGGCCTGGCGGCGGCGCTGCAAAGTTATTGCGATGAATTTGCGACCGTGACCGGGGTCGAGTGCGAGGCGCTGATCGACGGTGAGGTCGACGTGGCGGGACCAATGCACGCGATCGCAGTGTTCCGCATCGTGCAGGAAGCCCTGAACAATATCGCCAAGTATGCCGGCGCGCGCACGGTCATCGTACACCTCGCACGCGAGGCCGATGGCCTGGCGCTGGAGGTGTCTGATGATGGTGTGGGTATCGAGGCCGAAGCGGTCAGGAAGCCAAAGTCGCATGGCTTGCTGGGGATGCGCGAACGCGCGTTGCTGCTGGGTGGAATGCTGCAGGTAAAACGCGGGGTGAATAACATCGGCACCTGTGTCGAGGCCTTCATCCCGCTAGGCCGCCAGGGGCAGGGCGCCGAGGCGCCGCTACCCGCCGCACCGGATATTAGCGTGCCGCCACGTCCATCAGCAGGCGATCATATTCAGTCTTTGCAACCTTGTAGCACTCACCGGCATATTCCTCAAGGCCTTGACGGTCAATTACGGTGATGTTGCCGCGGCGGTACTGGATCAGTCCGTCGTCCTGCAGTTTGCCGGCCGCGGCGGTGATGCTTTCGCGGCGCACACCCAGCATGATCGAGATCAGTTCCTGGGTCACTTTCAGTTCGTTCGATGGGGAACGGTCGAGGCGGTCGAGCAGCCAGCGGCACAGTTTCTGTTCGATCGAGCTGTGGCGGCCGCCGACGGCGTTCTGGGCCATCTGGGCGAACAGCGCGTTGGTGTAGCGCATCAGCAGCTGGGGCAGGGCGCCGCCCTGGTTGAACGCATCGCGCAGGAACTGGGTCTTGAGGCGGTAGCCGTAGCCCGCGCTCTGGACCACGGCGCTGCACATGGCGCGCTCGCCCATGAACAGCGACACGCCGACCACGCCTTCATGGCCGACAACGGCGATTTCAGTGGTTGCGCCGTCTTCCATCACATACAGCAGGGAGACGATCGCGGTAGTCGGGAAATATACGTACTCGAGCTTGCTTCCGAATTCGAACAGTTCCTTGCCGAAAGGCATAGGAACCAGTTCCAGGTGGTCGAACAGCGTTTCCAGGTCGTTGCGCGGGAGGGCGCCGAGCAGTTCGTTCTGCTGCGTGCCGCTGAGGCTGACAACTGGCCGGGACGCAACTTTCAATTCCTTCGTGCCGACAGGAATCTGGTTTACCGGTGCTTTTTGTGCGGCGTTACCAAGTTGGACGTTGTTCATTTTTTTCCTCACTAATATTATGTGCTTCAGGACGATCCCACCGGTGTGTCTGGTGAATCGCGATGTGTGAACATTAAGGCTTCCGTCTGTTGGCGAACATAAGATTAGCAGTCGCACCGATGTAGGCTGTATGCATAATGTTTTGTCGTCCTAGTCCTACTGGAGGAAATAGTCAAAGTTGCCACTTTTATGAGCAATCTGGCAAAAAATCTGTTTTAATTGAGCAACGTTTGGCCCGGCTGAGTGCGCTCGAGCGTGAACAAACTGACCGCCCGGGTCAATTCATCCGTTTCGGCATGTAGGAGTTGCGAACCGTCGCGGGCATGGGCGACCAGTTCGCCATTGCGGCGGGTCATCGCGTCGATGCGGGCGATGGCGCCTTCCAGCTGGCCCAGCTCGGACGCCTGCAGCCGGCCGGCCGCATCCATTTCTCCGATCAGGTGCTCGACCTGGCCGACCGCGCCGGCCAGCTCGCCAATGGTCGCGCCGGCGGTCATTACCAGCGCGTTACCGGTATCGACGGTGGCTACCGAGCGGCCGATCAGCTGCTTGATTTCGCGCGCCGCCGCGGCCGAGCGCTGCGCCAGGCTGCGCACCTCCGCCGCCACGACCGCGAAACCGCGGCCCTGTTCGCCCGCGCGGGCCGCCTCGACGGCGGCATTCAGGGCCAGGATGTTGGTCTGGAAGGCGATCCCGTCGATGACGCCGATAATGTCGGAGATCTGGTGCGAACTGGCCCGGATCGACGCCATCGTGTCGACCACGTCGCCAACTGCGCGCACGCCGCGCGCCGCGACCCCGGCGGCGGCACCCACCAGTTCGCGGCCGGTTGCCGCATGCGAGGCGCTGCGCTTGACGCTGGCGCCAAGCGTCCCCAGCGACCCGACTGTTTCCGACAAGGCGCCCGCCTGCGCCTCGGTATGCCCCGATAGCTCGCCATTGCCGTCCGCCAGTGCCTGGGTTGCCGTACCGATCGTGGCGGCGCCGGCGCGGATGTCGGTCACCAGGCCCGCCAGCGCTGACGCCATGCGGCCGAATGCATTGACCAGGTCGCCGATTTCGTCGTTGGCATGCGAGCGCATGCGCACCGTCAGGTCGCCCGCCGCGGCGCGCTGGACCGCATGGTTCAGGTGCGCAATGTCGCGCGAAAACGATATGTAAAACCCTGCGAACAGCCAGCCCGCCAGCAGCAGCGCGGCGCCGATGGCCGCCAGCACCAGGTTGCGGTGCAGCGCCTCGCGCGCGGCGCGTGCCGCCAGCATCCGGTCCAGTTCTCCCATCGCCGCCGCGCCC
>DASWSX010000111.1:0-26482 GCA_036402435.1 Telluria sp.
GTGTCGCCCAGCGCGCGCGCGCGGCCGTTCGCCATGAACGGGAAGGTGCCGGCCTTGTAAGCCACGCCGTCGGCTTTGAGCTGCTGCTCGGTGCGGCCAACCCATGCGATTTCCGGCGAGGTGTAGATCACCCATGGAACCGTGTTGAAGTTGACGTGGCCGTGCTGGCCGGCGATACGCTCGGCGACCGCTACGCCCTCTTCTTCAGCTTTGTGCGCCAGCATCGGGCCGCGCACGACGTCGCCCACTGCCCATACGTTCGGCAGGTTGGTCTTGCACTCGTCGTCGACGGCGATGAAGCCGCGCTCGTCCAGCGCCAGGCCGACCGCTTCCGCGCCCAGGCCGATCGTGTTCGGCACGCGGCCGATCGAGATGATCAGCTTGTCGAATACCGCGGTCTGCGCCGCGCCGGTCGCATCGGCGTATTCGACGGTGACGTTGTTGTCGCCCTTGGTGATCGCGCCGATCTTGCAACCGAGGCTGATCTTCAGGCCCTGCTTGGTGAACAGCTTGTGCGCTTCTTTTGCGATCTGCTCGTCGACCGCGCCGAGGAAGGTCGGCAGGCCTTCGAGGACGGTAACGTCAGCGCCGACACGGCGCCATACGCTGCCCATCTCCAGGCCGATGACGCCGGCGCCGATGACGCCCAGCTTGGCAGGCACGGCTTCGATGGCGAGTGCGCCGGTGTTCGACAGGATCAGCTTCTCGTCGAATTCAGCGCCTGGCAGCTGGCGCGCATTCGAACCGGTCGCGATAACGACATGCTTGGCCTGCAGGGTCTCGGTGCTTGGTCCGGTGACGTTGACGGTGTAGCCGCCCTCAGCGGCGCCGGCGAATGCGCCGCGGCCGTGGAAGAAGCTCACCTTGTTTTTCTTGAAGAGGAACAGGATGCCGTCGTTGTTCTGCTTGACGATGGTTTCCTTGCGCTTCAACATCTGCGGCAAGTTCAGCGACAGGCCGGAGACTTCGATGCCGTGTTCCTTGAATGCGTGGCCGGCGTGCTCGAAATGCTCGGACGACTGCAGCAGCGCTTTCGATGGAATGCAACCGACGTTGGTGCAGGTGCCGCCAGGAGCAGGACCGCCCTTGGCGTTGACCCACTCGTCGACGCAGGCCACGTTAAAACCCAGCTGCGCGGCGCGGATTGCGGCGATATAACCGCCAGGACCGCCGCCGATCACGACGACATCGAATTGTTTTGGAGTGCTCATTAAGATTCCTTGATTTTATTCTTCGGGGACGAAAATCCACAGCAGCAGGTAGATCACGAGGCCGAAACCGAACGAGATGGTGAACAGCGCGAACACCAGGCGCCAGATCCACGCATCCATGCCCGAGGCCTTGGCAAGGCCGCCGCACACGCCGCCAATCCAGCGGTCAGTGCGCGAACGGCGCAGGCGCGAGAACTCGTCGCCCAGGCTGCCGTTGCCGCTCAGTGAATGTCCAGGCTTGTTCAGGTCGGCGGAAGCGGATAGCAGCCGCGCCTTGGCCTGCTCAAATTCGGCATCGGTCAGTGCGCCGGCCTGGTGAAGTTCGTGCAAACGCTTGATTTCATCGGAGATGTTCACGTGCTGCCTCTCTATCCAACTGCGGTAGATCCGCCGTTCCCGCTCACGCGGGGACGGCGGTGCCGGTATTACAGGTCGAGCAGCAGGCGCGATGGATCTTCCAGCGTTTCCTTCATCGTCACTAGGCCCAGGACGGCTTCGCGGCCGTCGATGATGCGGTGGTCGTACGACATCGCCAGGTAGTTCATCGGACGCACCACAACCTGGCCGTTTTCGACGACAGCGCGCTCCTTGGTCGCGTGAACGCCCAGGATGGCCGACTGCGGCGGGTTGATGATCGGGGTCGACAGCATCGAACCGAAGATGCCGCCGTTCGAGATCGAGAAGGTACCGCCGGTCAGATCTTCCAGGGTCAGCTTGCCTTCCTTGGCCTTCTGGCCGAATTCACCGATCTTCTTTTCGATTTCGGCGATCGACATCTGGTCGGCGTTGCGCAGGATTGGCACTACCAGGCCGCGTGGCGAGCCGACCGCGATACCGATGTCGAAGTAGCCGTGGTAGACGATGTCGTTGCCGTCGACCGACGCGTTGATGACCGGGTACTTCTTCAGTGCCGCGACCGCTGCCTTGACGAAGAACGACATGAAGCCCAGCTTGACGCCGTGCTCTTTCTCGAACTTGTCCTTGTACTTGTTGCGCAGGTCGATGACCGGCTGCATGTTGACTTCATTGAAGGTCGTCAGGATCGCGTTGGTCGACTGCGACTGCAGCAGGCGCTCGGCGATACGTGCGCGCAGGCGGCTCATCGGCACGCGCTCTTCCGGACGGTCGCCCAGATTCGCTGGCGCAGGCGCTGCGACCTGCTGCAGTGCAGGCTTGGCCGCCGGTGCCGGCGCAGGCGCCGCAGCTGCAGGCTTGGCGCCCGATGCTACCGCTGCCAGCGCGTCGCCCTTGGTGACGCGGCCGTCCTTGCCGCTGCCGGCAACGCCGGCGGCGCTCATGCTGTTATCGGCCAGGATCTTCGATGCGGCCGGCATCGCCACGCCCGCCATCGAACCGCCGCCCGCCGGCGCTGCCGCCGCAGGTGCTGCCGCTGCTGCTGCCGCCGCCGCAGCTGGCGCAGGCGCCGCCGATACGGCGATCGGGCTCATCTTGGCCGAGCCTTCGGTGTCGATGATGGCGATGACTTCGCCCGCAACCACGGTGCCGCCGTCGCCCTTGATGATTTGGGTGATCACGCCGGAAGCCGGCGCTGGCAGTTCAAGGACCACCTTGTCGGTTTCGATGTCGATCAGGTTCTCGTCGCGCGTGACCGCTTCGCCCAGCTTCTTGTGCCATGCCAGCAGGGTAGCTTCAGCGACCGATTCCGACAGTTGTGGGACCTTGACTTCAATTTGTGCCATGTATTACTCCGTATTCTGTTTTTGTGTGCCCGCCACCCGGCGGGCACCTTGTTATCACTGTTTGTTCAACACAAAGCCCTTGAGCTTCGAGAATGCCGTCTCCAGCAGTTCCTTCTGCTGCGCGTAGTGCTTGTCGTAGTAGCCGACAGCCGGCGCGGCGGAAGCAGGACGTCCGGCGTACGCGAGGCGCTGGCCCGACTCCATGTTCTCGAACAGGTTGTGCTGGATCTGGAACCATGCGCCCTGGTTTTGCGGCTCGTCCTGCGCCCATACCAGCTCGGTCGCGTTCGGGAACTTCTTCAGCTCCGCGGCGAACGACTTGTGCGGGAACGGATACAGCTGCTCGACGCGGATGATCGCGGTGTCGGTCTGGCCGCGCGTCTTGCGTGCGTTGACCAGGTCGAAGTACACCTTGCCCGAGCAAGCCACGACGCGCTTGACCTTCTTGGCGTCGATCTTGTCGTCGGTCTCGCCGATGACGGTGTAGAACGCGCCCTTGGCCAGGTCGGTCAGCGGCGAACCTGCATCCTTGTTACGCAGCAGCGACTTCGGCGTCATGATGACCAGAGGCTTCCTGAACTGGCGCACCATCTGGCGGCGCAGCAGGTGGAAGATCTGGGCGGCGGTGGTTGGCTGCACCACTTGCATGTTGTTCTCTGCGCACAGCTGCAGGAAGCGTTCAGGACGCGCCGACGAGTGCTCCGGGCCCTGGCCTTCGTAACCGTGCGGCAGCATCATGACCAGGCCGGAGGCGCGGCCCCACTTGACTTCGCCCGAGCTGATGAACTGGTCGATGACGACCTGCGCGCCGTTGGCGAAGTCGCCGAACTGCGCTTCCCAGATGGTCAGCGTGTTCGGTTCAGCGGTCGAATAGCCGTACTCGAAGGCGAGCACCGCTTCTTCGGACAGCACCGAGTCGATCACGGTGAACGGCGCCTGGGTTTCCGACACGTTGCACAGCGGGACGTAGGTACCTGCATCCCAGCGCTCGCGGTTCTGGTCGTGCAGTACGGCGTGGCGGTGCACGAAGGTGCCGCGGCCGGCGTCCTGGCCGGTCAGGCGCACTGCGTAGCCCGATGCCACCAGCGACGCGTAGGCCAGGTGTTCGCCCATGCCCCAGTCGAGGTTATTGTCGCCATTGCCCATCGCGGCGCGGTCGCCCAGCACCTTCTCGACCAGCGAGTGCGGCTTGAAGCCTTCCGGCACGGTGGTGATGCGGGAGGCCAGGCGCTTGAGTTCCGTCATCGGCACGGCGGTGTCGGCGCTGTCGGTCCACTTCTTGTTCAGGAACGGCAGCCAGTCGACCGCGTACTTGTTCTTGAAGTCGGTGATGACCGGGTCGTGCGTGTGCTTGCCGGCGTCCATCGCGTCGCGGAAGGCAGCGACCATCTTGTCGCCTTCGTCCTCGGCGATCACGCCCTGGGCAATCAGCTTGTCCGCGTACAGCTTGCGGGTGCCTGGATGCTTGGCGATCTTCTTGTACATCAGCGGCTGGGTCAGCGCAGGCGTGTCCTGCTCGTTGTGGCCCAGCTTGCGGTAGCAGATGATGTCGAGGACGACGTCCTTCTTGAACTGCATGCGGTAGTCGAGCGCGATCTGGGTCGCCAGCACGACGGCTTCAGGATCGTCGCCGTTGATGTGCAGGACCGGCGCTTCGATCATCTTGACGACATCGGAGCAGTAGGTGGTCGAACGCGCGTCGCGCGGGTCCGAGGTGGTAAAGCCGATCTGGTTGTTGATCACGATGTGCACCGTGCCGCCCGTGCCGTAGCCGCGGGTCTGCGCAAGGTTCAGCGTTTCCATGACCACACCCTGGCCGGCGAATGCAGCGTCGCCGTGCACCAGGATCGGCAGCACTTGCGCGCCTTCCTTGTCGCCGCGGCGGTCCATGCGCGCCTTGACCGAGCCTTCAACCACCGGGTTGACGATCTCGAGGTGCGACGGGTTGAACGCCAGCGACAGGTGGACCGGGCCGCCGGCGGTCGAGATGTCGCTCGAGAAGCCCTGGTGGTACTTGACGTCGCCCGACGGCAGTTCGTCGCCGTGCTTGCCTTCGAATTCTTCGAACAGGTCCTGCGGCGATTTGCCCAGGGTGTTTACCAGCACGTTCAGGCGGCCGCGGTGGGCCATGCCGATAACGATCTCCTGCACGCCTTTTTCGCCGGCGCGCTGGATGGTCTCGTCGATCGACGGGATGAACGACTCGGAGCCTTCCAGAGAGAAGCGCTTCTGGCCGACGTAGCGGGTGTGGAGGTAGCGCTCGAGGCCTTCGGCCGCCGTCAGGCGGTCGAGGATGTGCAGCTTCTCTTCCTTGCCGAAGGCCGGGGTCGAGCGGATCGACTCGAGGCGTTCCTGCAGCCAGCGCTTTTCGGTCGGGTCGCTGACGTACATGAACTCAGCGCCGATCGAACGGCAGTAGGTGTCGCGCAGGAAGTTGAGCAGGTCGCGCAGGGACGCGGTCTCTTGCCCGAAGTAGGTGTTGCTGATGTTGAAGACGGTGTCGAGGTCGGCGTCGGAGAAGCCGTAGAACGACGGCTCCAGCTCAGGGATCGGCGGACGTTCCTGGCGCTGCAGCGGGTCGAGGTTGGCCCAGCGCGCGCCCAGGTAGCGGTAGGCGGCGATCATCTGGGTCACGGCCACACGCTTGCGGCCCATCTCGGCGTCGGTCGAGGCGGTGACCACGCGGATCGGGCCCTGCTTGGCGCGTTCGGCGAACGAGGCGATGACAGAAGCGTGCGCGACGTCAGGTTTGTTCGAGCCATCGACCGCAGGCACATGCTGCATGGAGTCGAAATAGGAGCGCCAGTTGTCTGGCACCGAGCCCGGGTTGTCGAGGTAAGCCTCGTACAACTCCTCTACGTAGGGCGCATTACCGCCGAACAAATAGGAGTTGGCGGTGTTTTCTTTCATCATCTTGCTCACCTTTCTTCGCGCTTCGCGAGGTTGGCGGGTTAATCTAACCTTCCGCGACACGGCCTGACCGTTTAGCGGATTGCACATCAAGTTGTGGGGAAGGACTTTAAAGCCGGAGTATTCTTTCCAGGGTGCGTCAGAATAGCACGCGATATTGTATCGCAACATCCCATAGGGAGAAAAAGTCGGCGGGAATGTTACGGATTAGAAGTTTTGATCACTGAACATTATCAATGCGACAAGGCGGAGCTTGCCCCGCCCGTGCCTCATTAGTGCGCCTGCACCCCGGGCGCGCTCTTGCCCTGGCCCTGGGTGCCGATGCCGGCCATGCGGCGGCATTCATCCGCGCAGTTGCGGCAGGCTTGCGCACATTCCTGGCAATGTGCCATCGGATGCCGCGCGCACTCATCGGCGCAGCTGTCGCAGACGTCGGCGCACATCTGGCAGACCGCCACTGCGAACTCGCTCTGGCGTGCCATGTAGGACGCCGCCAGCCGGCCGATCTGCGCGCAATCCATGTCGAGCGCGATGCATTGCGCCATCATCTTGACGTCCTGCTCCTTCAGGCAAGCGGCGGCGCAGTTGTCGCACGCGGTCGCGCAGGCATTGCATGCATCGATACAGGACTGGTTCTCTTGTGTCATGTCTGTCTCCTTAGGTGACTGGGTTGGCGGCCCGCGGCCGGGCCGGAAGACCGGTTTCGTCGTGCTGGCCTTAATAATATGACTTGGCGGCCGCCGGCCAGGTTCGGTGCATTTGGCATATCCTCGACATTTGCATCTAGATCATTTATTCTAGATCCACGATTCCCAAGCTTGCCGCCATGACCAGTCCCACCCCCGTCCCGAAGCCAACCGCCTCTGAACTCGAGATGCTGCGGCTGCTGTGGCAACTCGGGCCGGCCACGGCGCGCCAGGTTCATGACGCTGCGGTCGCCACGCGCCCGGAGATGGCGTACGCCAACGTGCTGCGCCTGCTGCAGATGATGCATACCAAGGGTCTCCTGCTGCGCGACGAAAGCCAGCGCGCCCATGTGTACTCCCCCGCCCAGCCGCAGGACTCCTGGCAGACGAGCCTGATCAAGGACCTGATCAACAAGGCCTTCGCCGGCTCGGGCAAGGACCTGGTCCTGGCCGCGCTGCGCGGGCATGTCAGCGAGCGCGAACGCGCCGAGATCCAGTCGATCCTCGACCGCGAAAAGTGAATCCGCACCCTCCTCCGGCCGCCCCGGACGCCGACCCCGAGCCGCAGCCGCCGCGCCAGCCCGCGCTGGAAGACTGCTGCCTGGGCGGCTGCTCGCCCTGCATCTTCGACCTGTACGAGGATGCGCTGGAACGCTACCGGGCCAGGTTCGCAGCCTGGCAACTGCGCCATCCAGGACCGCCGCCACACGCGTGAACTAACTGTGTTGGCGCGGCCATTAACAATATGTAAAGATACATCCAAATTGTTCAGGCCGTAGCTCCAGGAGGATCCGATGTTTGAGATGGAATATCCGTGGTGGGAATTTGTCGTGCGCGGCTCGGTCGTCTACCTCGTGCTGCTCGTGATGGTGCGGGTGTCGGGGCGGCGCACGGTCGGCCAGTTCACCCCGTTCGACCTGCTGGTGGTGATGCTGCTGAGCGAATCGGTGTCCAACGCGCTCAACGGCGGCGACCAGTCCATCGGCGGCGGCCTGATCGTGGCCGCAGTGCTGGTGGCGCTGAACATGCTCATGGCATTCCTGTCGTCGCACAATAAACAAATGGCGGAGATCCTTGACGGCACCGCCGTCCTGCTCGGGCGCAATGGCGCGCTGTTCGAAGACGTCATCAAGAAATGCAGGCTGTCGGACGAAGAGGTCCAGGAATCGATGCGCGAAAGCGACTGCAAGCTCGATGAAATGGAGTACATGTTCCTCGAGGCGGACGGCAGGATTACCCTGCAGAAGAAGCGCCAATCCTGAAACGGCCGCAGGCTCGGCCACGCATTTTGCAACGGAAAAATAGTAAGTCGGAAAGCGATTCATTTCCGCGCCATCGCACTTTTAACGGTGCTTAAATCAAGGCGCGGTAAATACATCGGGTATCGCATGATCCGCACCTTGACTATTAACCGGAGCAAAAAAAATGAAACGGTTTATCTCACTCTTTGCGCTCGCGCTCGCGATGTTCGCGTCCCCTGCGGCATTCTCAGAAATCTTCATCTACCGCTCGACCATGAGCGGGCCGGCGGAAGCACCGCCGATTGCCTCGCCCGGCTACGGCGTCGCCTCCATCGTCATCGACGACGTCGCGCTGACGATGCGCCTGAACGTCCCCTTCTTCGACCTTCTCGGCACCACGACCGCCGCGCACATCCACTGCTGCACCGCCGATCCGCTGTTGGGTACCGCGGGCGTGGCGACGGCCGTGCCGTCCTTCCCCGATTTCCCCACCGGCGTGACCACCGGGCTGTACGAGCGCACCTTCAGTTTGGCTGATGCCGCCACCTTCAATCCGGCCTACATTTCGGCCAACGGTGGCAGCGTGGATTCGGCCCGCGCCGCCCTCCTCGGCGGACTGGCGGCGAACCAGAGCTACCTGAACCTGCACACCACGCTGTATCCGGGAGGCGAGATCCGTGGCTTCCTGGTGGCGGCGCCGATTCCCGAGCCGTCCGGCTGGGCGATGCTGGCGCTTGGCGCGGGGGTGCTTGGACTGTGGGGAAGGCGCCGGGGCGCAGGCCGGGCGGGCTTCGGCCTGTCAGGCCGCGCCGCGTAGCCTGAGCAAGGCGTCCCAGGCCGGTATTGCGGCCTGCCAGAACGCGCTGACCGATGCCGCGTGAATCGGGGGAAGGCCGAGGAACGCGGCGGCTTGCTGCAGTACCGCCAACGCGGCCGGCTCGTCGCCCGGCATGACGGCGACCGCGCCGGTTTGCTTGGATAGCTTCTCGCCCTGCGCGTTGCGGACCACCGGGACGTGCAGGTAGCGCGGCGTCGGCACGCCGAGCAGCCGCTGCAGGTAAATCTGGCGCGCGGTCGAGTCGATCAGGTCGGTGCCGCGGACGATGTCGGTGACGCCCTGGTCGGCATCATCGACGACGACCGCCAGCTGATAGGCCCAGAAGCCATCGGCGCGCAGCAGCACGAAGTCGCCCGATTCGGTGGCGAGGTGCTGCGTGACGGTGCCGGCAAAGCGGTCGGTGAACGATATCGTTTCGCCCTCGGCGCCGGCGTCGGGGACGCGCACGCGCAGGCTGCGCGCGCTGCGGCCCGGGGCGAGACTGTCGCGGCAGGTGCCCGGATAGATTGCCGAGCCGTCGGGCGCGATGCCCAGGCGCGAGTCGGCGATCTCGCGGCGGTTGCAGCCGCAGCCGAAGGTGTGGCCGGCCAGCTTGTCGGCCGCGGGCTGGTACAGGTGCTTGCGCGCGCTCTGCCAGACGACTTCGCCGTCGGATTGCATGCCGAGCGCGGCGAGCACCTGGAGGATGGCGTCGGCGGCGCCGGGCACGGTGCGGCCTTCGTCAATGTCCTCGATGCGCACCAGCCAGCGCCCCTGGTGGGCACGCGCGTCGAGATAACTGGCGACGGCCGCCACCACCGATCCGGCGTGGAGCGGGCCGGTGGGCGACGGGGCGAACCTGCCGGTATAGCGAACGGGCTGCATTGTTGCGGCTGACCTGTTGCGGTTATTTGGCGCCCGGGAGCGCCTCGTGTTCCCGGACGATCTTCGTGACCTTGTCGGCCACCTCGTTCGGCACCGCGATCGACAGCTGGTAGTGCTGGATCTCCAGGCCCCTTGCGGTTTTGCGGATCACGCCGCTGGCCTGGCACACGCCCATCTGCGTATCGAGCAGCTCGTCGAACCAGATGAACTTCTGGTCTTCCGACATGTAGACATTGCGCTTGGTTGCCTTGAACGCCCACGCCGACTTGCGCTCGAAGAAACGCTTGGCCCACGCCTTGAACTCGTCGCGGTTCCACAGCTCGGTTTTGTCGGTGCCGATGTAAATGCCATCCTTGGCCATCTTGTCGAAATAAGCCAGGCGGGCGTGGGCAGCGTCGTCATGCCATTCATCGATGAAGGCATTGACCTCGGCGCGGGTGGCTGCCTGGTTGGCGGGCGCGGCAAACGCGGACATGGCGAACAAGGCGAAGCAGGCAGACAGAATCAATTTCTTCATGTTTTATCTCGGGTTGTGGATGGCCGGGGACCGCGCAGCGATTGTACACAAAGCCGGGGCGGCCAGATTCCGTCGTCCCTCCTTTGGGGTCAGGTGCGACATTTCGACACAGCCTGAGCCGCGTTTTCGAGAAACCGGCTGCGCAATTTCGCATGACGCATGAGCTCGTGTACAAATGTCGCACCTGACCCCGAAGGAATGCCGGACACAAAAAAGGCTGCCGAAGCAGCCTTTGATGTGCGAGCGCTACAGCTTAGTTGTTGCAGCCGTAGGTGGCAAGGCGGTCATAGGCAGCCTTCGCCTTGACCAGGCCGTAGCCGTACTTGTCGTCACGGCCAGCGGTGCCCAGGTCTTCGGCCGACTTGGCCAGCGTGCTGCGGATCTGTGCAGCGGTGCACATTGGGAAGTAGCTCCACACCAGGCCGGCGACAGCGGCGACGTGCGGCGTCGCCATCGAGGTGCCGTTGAAGTAGGCGTAATTGCCGACCTTGACCGACACCGTCGCGCTCTGGCCGATCTGGGCCAGCATGGCCGCGCCTTCAGCCTGCGATGCCGCCACCGATGGAATGTTGGTGACGGTGGTGCCAAGCGTCGGGTTCAGGCTGCCCGGGACGTTGTTGTAGATGATCGCGCCGACGCCGCCGCTGGCTTCGCAGTTGGCAACCTTGACGTTGAACCCGAGTCCGGCGCCACGCGAGACGAGGCAGACCTTGCCGGCCATGGCAGGGTCGATCGCGCCGCCGAAGCCGAAGTCGGCCAGCGGTGCTGTAACGGTGCCGCGTGGCGAACCAGTCACAGAGCCAACCTCGTAGCTGGTAGCGCCCACCGTCAACGACGACACCAGCGCGGTGCCCATCGGTACGGTCGACAGCACGCGCACGCCAGGGGCCGACAGTTCAACCTTCGGGTTGTAGTTCGAGAAGGTAGCCCAGTTCTTGCCGCTGTCGAGCGCGCCGACCGAGACCACGCTCTGGTAGCCGGCAGGCCAGCGTGGCGCCGTGGTGCCGGCGTTGCTCGATGCGGCAACCGACAGGATGCCCCTGGCGGCCAGCGCGTCGAAGGCTGCCTGCTCGGTAGCGCTCGGTGCCGGGCCGCTGAGGGACATGCTGATGATGTTTGCGCCTGCGTCGCCGCACTTGTTGGCGGCGTCGGCCAGCTCGGATGAGTAAGCCCAGCCGTCGGCGCCGAACACCTTGACGATGTGCAGTTTCAGCTGGCGGTTCGGGATCACGCCGACCACGCCGACGCCATTGTTGTTCACCGCGGCGATAGTGCCGGCCACGTGGGTGCCGTGGCTGTTCTCGTCGGTGTACCACCAGCCTGTGCCGGAATCGAACTCACCGGTCACGGTGCCGTTGTTGTTCAGGTCTTCATGGTTGCGGTCGTAGCCGGAGTCGATGATGCAGATCTTGCGGTTGCCGGCCTTGGCGCCGCCGTTCGGCAGCTGGTCGGCCTGGGTCATGGTGATGCCGTACGGGATGGTCTGGCCCAGGTAGTAGTTCTTGCCCGAGGCCGGATTGGCTGCCGACGCCTGTTCAGTCTCGCTGGCGTAATCGGCGCTCATTTCCATCGACGGCAGGTAGCGTGGCGGGTCGATTTCGACATATGAGACGTTCTTGTCGGCGCGCAGCGCATCGACCTGCTCGCTGGCGAGTTCGACGGACATCGCGTTCATGCCGCGGATCTTGCGCTTGACGTTGCCGCGCGCCTTGATCACCGCTGCGCTGGCGTCGGTATCGGCGCCAGCCTTGAAGCCGACGATGTAACGGGTCGGTGCGGCGCTGGCGGCGCTGGAGGCCATGCCAAGCACGGCGAACGAGCACAGCACTGCGAGGGTACGTGCTGGGAGAGCGGTAATTTTGTGGTTCATGTCTCTTTTTCCAATCTTCTTGTAGTGTAGAAATCAATCCGATTTGCGCCGGCCCGGTGTACGCCAGATAAGTGTAGCGAGCACAACGGCAACCGATCGTATGCCTGCCATATGGCAGAGTCAACAACCTTTAATCCAAATTTCGATAATTTATTTGTAACTTGATACAGACCCTGAATAAGTTGACAGGCGCCTCAATCCGCGTTCTTTTTCGAAGGTGATAACGTTGGCCACTTGCCAATCCTGCTCCTGGCAGGTCTATAATTGCTCATCCATATTTCCACTGGCGCCATGGGTCTCCTTCACTTTTTGTCGATGTCCGGAATGATGTTTGCGGCAGGAAGCTGCCTCGCGGCATGCACTCCGCTGCGGATGGGCTATGTCGACCAGCACCGCCCGCCGTATTACCTGGGGAGCGGGAATGCCGAAGCCGCACCGGCCGGGGCGAGCGTCGACCTGATCCGGGAAGTGGCCGCCAGCGCCGGCTGCACGGTCGTCACGGTGCGCCTGCCGCATGCGCGCTTGCGCGGGGCCCTCAAGGCGGGCACCATCGATGCCATGTGGATGGAAGCGCGCGAATCCGACCAGGACCATTACGCGTTGCCGCTGGACTCTGCCGACAGGCTCGACGTCAGCAAGGCGCTGCAGGTCCACACGATTATCTTTGTCCGCGCGGGCGACACCGCACTACGCAGGGGCGATCCGGCGCGGCACTTCGGACAGCGCTGGCTGGGCACCAATTATGCTGCCCCGCTGGTTGCTCCGCTGCGCCAGCTCGGCTTCCGCGTCGATGACGGCGCGCTCGACGCCGAGCGCAACCTGGAAAAACTGCTGCGCAACCGCATTGACGGCTACGCGATTTCGGTGGCCGCGCCGGCCGACATGGATCGCTGGGTGGCGACCCGCTTCGGCAGTGCGATCGCGCGCCTCGACTCGCCGGTTCAAACCAATAATATCTGGCTGGCGCTGAGCAAGGACTACCGCGACCGCAATCCGGCGCAGGCGGCGGCGATGTGGAACTGGGTGGCTGAGAATGGCCGCAGCCGTTTCGCCAGGATCATCAGGAAATACGACAAGGCGCCGCCTTCCCCAGGCAGCTGAGGCAGCCTGACGAAGTCCGCACGCGGGCATCCGGAAACGAAAAAAAGCGAGCCGAAGCTCGCTTTTTTTTGCTCACGCAAATGGATTACTTGCGCTTGGCCATCGGAGGCACGTCGCGTGCCGGCGAACCGATGAACAGCTGGCGCGGACGGCCGATCTTCTGTTCCGGGTCGGCGATCATCTCGTTCCACTGGGCGATCCAGCCGATGGTGCGGGCCATCGCGAAGATACCGGTGAACAGCGACACTGGAATGCCCAGCGCCGACTGCACGATGCCCGAGTAGAAGTCGACGTTCGGGTACAGCTTGCGCGACACGAAGTAGTCGTCTTCCAGCGCGATCTTCTCGAGCGCCATGGCCAGCTTGAACAGCGGATCGTCCTGCAGGCCCAGCTCTTCCAGCACCTCGTGGCAGGTCTCGCGCATCAGCTTGGCGCGCGGGTCGAAGTTCTTGTAGACGCGGTGACCGAAGCCCATCAGCTTGACGCCGGAGTTCTTGTCCTTCACCTTTTCGATGAACGCCGGAATATTCTCGACGCTGCCGATTTCCTTCAGCATGTTCAGCGCCGCTTCGTTGGCGCCGCCGTGTGCCGGGCCCCACAGGCAGGCGATACCGGCTGCGATACAGGCGAACGGGTTCGCGCCCGACGAGCCGGCCAGGCGGACGGTCGAGGTCGATGCGTTCTGCTCGTGGTCCGCGTGCAGGATCAGGATGCGGTCCAGCGCGCGCACCAGCACGTCGTTGACGACGTACTCTTCGCACGGATTGCCGAACATCATGCGCATGAAGTTGGCGCTGTACGACAGGTCGTTGCGCGGGTACACGAACGGCTGGCCGACCGAGTACTTGTAGGCCATCGCCACCAGCGTCGGCATCTTGGCGATCAGGCGGATCGCCGATACTTCGCGGTGATGCGGGTCGTTGATGTCGAGCGAGTCGTGGTAGAACGAGGCCAGCGCGCCGACGGTGCCGACCAGCACCGACATCGGGTGCGCGTCGCGGCGGAAGCCGCGGAAGAAGAATTGCATCTGCTCGTGGACCATCGTGTGCTTGGTCACGGTGTCCGAGAACTTCTGGTTCTGGGCCGCGTTCGGCAGTTCGCCGTTCAGCAGGAGGTAGCAGGTTTCCAGGAAGTCGCAGTTAACGGCCAGCTGCTCGATCGGGTAGCCGCGGTACAGCAGCTCGCCCTTGTCGCCGTCGATGTAGGTGATCGACGAGTTGCAGGCGGCCGTCGACATGAAGCCAGGATCGTACGTGAACTTGCCGGTCTGGCCGTACAGCTTGCGGATGTCGATGACGTCCGGGCCTACCGTACCTTTGTAGATCGGCATGTCGATGGCTGGGCTGCCATCGGAGAACGACAGTGTGGCTTTGTTATCAGAGATGTTCATGGCACTTCCTTCTTGGGAGGTGAGTCTTCAAAATAAAATAGTACGAAACTTTTTAGGTGCAGCCGTTCCTATGCCTGGCGCAGGCGCAGCAGCAGCGCGCGCACATGCGGCACGGCGAGCTTGCCTTCGGGTTCGGTCCGCGCCAGCAGCAGGTCCAGCAGCGGGTTGTCCGCCAGGTCCAGCAGCCGCGTCAGCGCATCGACATCCTCGTCCGTGAGGGTTTCCTCATGGGCATCGAGGAAGCGTGTCAGCACCAGGTCGTTCTCGAGCAGGCCGCGGCGGCTGCGCCAGCGCAGGCGGGCGCGGTTCGCGGGATCGGATTGATGCGTAGTCACACTAGAGCCTGTCATTGGGTCAACACTATACTCCGCCTGACGGGATTCGGCAGTACGGTACTTTTACTGTACTGCCGAGTTCGGCGTCCGGTGCGAGCCTTAGACGGCGCGGCGGACCATCAGTTCCTTGATCTTGCCGATCGCCTTGTTGGGGTTCAGACCCTTCGGGCAAACGTCGACGCAGTTCATGATCGAGTGGCAGCGGAACAGGCGGTACGGGTCTTCCAGGTTGTCCAGGCGCTCGCCGGTGGCTTCGTCGCGGCTGTCGGCGATGAAGCGGTAGGCTTGCAGCAGACCGGCCGGACCGACGAACTTGTCCGGGTTCCACCAGAACGACGGGCATGAGGTCGAGCAGCAGGCGCACAGGATGCACTCGTACAGGCCGTCGAGCTCTTCGCGCTCGGTCGGGGTCTGCAGGCGCTCTTTTTCAGGCGGAATCGAATCGTTGATCAGGAACGGCTTGATCGAGTCATATTGCTTGAAGAACTGGGTCATGTCGACGATCAGGTCGCGGATGACAGGCAGGCCAGGCAGCGGACGCAGCACGATCGGCTGGGTCAGCTCGTTCAGGTTGGTGGTGCAGGCCAGGCCGTTCTTGCCGTTGATGTTCATCGCGTCCGAACCGCACACGCCTTCGCGGCACGAGCGGCGCAGGCTGAGGGTGTCGTCCACGTCCGACTTGATGCGCTGCAGCGCGTCGAGCAGCATCTTGTCGGTGTCTTGCAGTTCCACCGTCACGTCCTGCATGTACGGCTTGGCGTCCTTGTCCGGATCGTAACGGTAGATCTTGAGTTGTACTGTGCGTGTCATGTTTGATGCCTTAGAAAGTACGTGCTTTTGGCTTGAAGGTGTCGACCGTCAACGGCTTGGTGACCACAGCCTTGTAATCGAGGCGGTTGCCTTCCGAGAACCACAGGGTGTGCTTCATCCACACTTCGTCGTCGCGCTGCTGGTAGTCGCTGTGCGCGTGGGCGCCGCGCGATTCCTTGCGCGCCTGTGCCGAGGTGATGGTTGCCTTGGCGGTTTCGATCAGGTTGTCCAGTTCGAGCGCTTCGACGCGCGCGGTGTTGAACACCTTCGACTTGTCCTTGAACGACACGTGCTTGCGGCGCTCGTCGAGCACCAGGATCTCTTTCAGGCCCTGGGTCAGCAGCTCGTCGGTACGGAACACGCCGCAGTACTTCTGCATCGTGGAGCGGATGTCGTTGGCGACGCCCTGCACTTTTTCCGAGCCGGTCGAGGTTTCGAGGCGGTTCAGGCGGCCCATGGCGAAGTCGCTTGCGTCCTTCGGCAGCGCCTTGTTCGAGCGCGCCTTCAGGTTCGACTCCACCACGTGGTTGCCGGCCGCGCGGCCGAACACCAGCAGGTCGAGCAGCGAGTTGGTGCCCAGGCGGTTGGCGCCGTGCACCGATACGCAGGCGCACTCGCCGATCGCGTACAGGCCGTTGACGATCTTCTGCGAGCCGTCCGCGGCAGGTGCTACCACCTGGCCGTGGATGTTGGTCGGGATGCCGCCCATCTGGTAGTGAATCGTCGGCACGACTGGGATCGGTTCCTTGGTCGCATCGACGTTGGCGAACTTGTGGCCGATCTCGAGGATCGACGGCAGGCGCTTGGCGATGGTGTCGGCGCCGATGTGGCGCAGGTCCAGCAGCACGTGGTCCTTGTTCGGACCGCAGCCGCGGCCTTCCTTGATTTCCTGGTCCATCGAGCGCGACACGAAGTCGCGCGGCGCCAGGTCTTTCAGGGTTGGCGCATAGCGCTCCATGAAGCGTTCGCCGTTGCTGTTGATGAGGATACCGCCCTCGCCGCGCACGCCTTCGGTGATCAGGACGCCCGCGCCGGCCACGCCGGTCGGGTGGAACTGCCAGAACTCCATGTCCTGCAGCGGCAGGCCGGCGCGTGCCGCCATGCCCATGCCGTCGCCGGTGTTGATGAAGGCGTTGGTCGATGCCGCGAAGATGCGGCCTGCGCCGCCGGTGGCGAAGATGGTGGTCTTCGCTTCCAGGATCATGCACTCGCCGGTTTCCATTTCAAGCGCAACCACGCCGACGACGTCGCCTTCGGCGTCGCGGATGATGTCGATCGCCATCCACTCGACGAAGAAGTGGGTGCGGGCGCGCACGTTGCGCTGGTACAGGGTGTGCAGCAGCGCGTGGCCGGTACGGTCAGCCGCCGCGCAGGCGCGCTGGACTGGCTTCTCGCCGAAGTTGGCGGTATGGCCGCCGAACGGGCGCTGGTAGATGGTGCCGTCAGGATTACGGTCGAACGGCATGCCGAAGTGTTCGAGCTCGTAGACTACTTTTGGAGCTTCGCGGCACATGAATTCGATCGCATCCTGGTCGCCCAGGTAGTCGCCGCCCTTGACGGTGTCGAACATGTGCCAGTACCAGTCGTCCTCGCTCATGTTGCCGAGGGATGCGCCGATGCCGCCCTGCGCTGCGACGGTGTGCGAGCGGGTCGGGAAGACTTTCGACAGCACGGCCACGTTCAGGCCGGCTTCAGCCAGTTGCAGCGATGCGCGCATGCCGGAACCGCCGGCGCCAACGATCACCGCGTCGAAGCGACGGGTAGGGATTGCGGTTTTAATTGCTGCCACGATTACACACTCCAGAGAATTTGAACGGTCCATGCCGAGCACGCAACCAGCCACAGGATGGTGGCGATTTGCAGCGCCAGGCGCACGCCGACCGGCTTGACGTAGTCCATCCAGATGTCGCGCATGCCAACCCACGCGTGGTAGAACAGCGCGCCGAAGGTCACCAGCGAAAACAGCTTGAACCATTGCTGGGCGAACAGGCCAGCCCAGCCTTCATAGGTGAAGTTCTGGCCGGTGAGGAAGGTGGCCAGCAGGACGACCGTATAGACCGCCATGACGATCGCGGTGACGCGCTGCGCCATCCAGTCTTTCCAGCCGTAGCCGGCGCCGACGACGAGACGCTTTGGTCCGACGTTATTCTTTGCCATCAAAATACTCCAAACAATTTAAGGCCTGCCAGCGCGGTCAGCAGCAGGCTGACCACCAGTACGCTGACGGCGGACTGGCGCGACGAATCTTTTTCGATACCAACGTGCATGTCCATGAACAGGTGGCGTACGCCCGCGCAGAAGTGGTGCATGTAGCCCCAGATCAGGCCCAGCAGGACCAGCTTGGCGAGGGGATGCTCGAGGATGCCGGCGAAACGCGCAAAGCTCATTTCGGAGGTGATCGACAGCTGCAGCAGGTACAGCACGAAAGGCAGCAGCAGGAACATCACGGCGCCGCTGACGCGGTGCAGGATGGACACGTACGCCGATGGCGTCATGCGGTAATTCATCAAATCGGTAACATGAATGTTACTGAAGTGCGGCCGCTCTTTTCTTGGAACTTCTTTCACGGCTTCGGACATAACAAGACCTCCCTAAAACAAACTGAATAAGTAACCCGCAATTTTCGCCGATTTCAGTGACCGGACCAATATCTAAATTTCAAGATGCAGCAAAAGCAACGAGAACGCCGTCATCGCCTGCTAATTTCTGCGTAACAACGTATCTTAACCGCAACGCATGGGGTTTGCTGGCCAGCCCCCCTGGATTTCCCAGTCGCTGTTACGACAACTCATTCTGATAATGATGATTCGTAGTCAGATACAACCCGCGGCGCAGTTCCACAGCCTTGTCGCCGTAGGTGAATGAAACGCGCTCGGCGCACAGCAGCGGCGTTCCTTCGAGTACGTGCAGGAATTCCGCCGCGCTGGCGTCCGCAGCAACCGCGCGGATTTTTTCCGTGGCGCGAATCATGCGCGTGCCGAACTCCGACTCGAACAAGCCATACATTGGACCCTTGTATTCAACAAGGCGTTCGGCAGTCAGCCCCTTGAACAGCAATCCCGGCAGCCACAGCTCCTCCAGGATGGTCGGCTCGCCCTCGAACGACTGCACGCGCTTGATATAGACCACCGCGTCGCCGCTCTTCAGGTCGAGCAGGCGCGCGACTTCGGCCGGCGCGCGCATGCGCTTGACTTCGATAATCTTGTTGTCGGGATGATGGGGCACGCCCTCGTCGGGCACCAGCCGCAGGAAACGAAAATGCGCGCGCGCTTCGTGGTGGGTGGACACGAACGTGCCCTTGCCCTGCCGGCGCATGACCAGGTTCTCGGCCGCCAGCTCGTCGATCGCCTTGCGCACGGTGCCCTGGCTGACTTTGAAACGCCCGGCCAGCTCGACTTCGCTGGGGATCAGTTCGCCAGGCTTCCATTCGCCCGATTGCAGGCTTTGCGTGATCAGGGCCTTGATTTGCTGGTACAGCGGACTGAAGGTAGGTGAACCGCCCGTTCCATTGCCGGCGCCGCCTGCACCAGACGGCGCGCCATTGTTGTTCGAATTCGACGAGACTGGGTTCATAGACCGCGATTTCAACACAAAAGGGCATATCCGTCCAGCATTAACCCGCCGCGGTTTTCTGTCTTATATAAGACATATGATATGAATTGACAGAAGCACCCTGCCCGCCTACACTCGCGGTCGATTCCGGCATCCGCGCGCGCGCCTGCGCCCGCACCCCACCGGGTTGATGGTGCGCGCATTTGGTATCATTGCACTTTTGCTGAACCGGCGTATCCTCAGCTCCGACCATTTTCTTTCTCACTTTGGAGATTCACCATGGCTAAGACCCCAATGCGCGTTGCTGTCACCGGCGCCGCCGGCCAGATCGGCTATTCCCTGCTGTTCCGCATCGCCAACGGCGACATGCTCGGCAAGGACCAGCCGGTCATCCTGCAACTGCTGGAAATCGCTGACGAAAAAGCACAGAAAGCGCTGAAGGGCGTCATGATGGAAATCGATGACTGCGCATTCCCGCTGCTGGCCGGCATGACCGCGCACTCGGACCCGATGACCGCCTTCAAGGATGCGGACTTCGCCCTGCTGGTTGGCGCGCGTCCACGCGGCCCGGGCATGGAGCGCAAGGACCTGCTGGAAGCGAACGCCCAGATCTTCACCGTGCAGGGCAAGGCGCTCGACGCCGTCGCTTCGCGCAACGTCAAGGTCCTGGTGGTCGGCAACCCGGCCAACACCAACGCCTACATCGCCATGAAATCGGCGCCATCGCTGCCGGCCAAGAACTTCACCGCCATGCTGCGCCTGGACCACAACCGCGCGCTGTCGCAGGTCGCTGCCAAGACCGGCAAGCCAGTCGCTTCGATCGAAAAGCTGGCCGTGTGGGGCAACCACTCGCCAACGATGTACGCGGACTACCGTTTCGCGACCATCGACGGCCAGTCGGTCAAGGACATGATCAACGACGACGCATGGAACCGCGACACCTTCCTGCCAACCGTCGGCAAGCGCGGTGCGGCGATCATCGAAGCGCGCGGCCTGTCGTCGGCAGCGTCGGCAGCCAATGCGGCGATCGATCACATGCACGACTGGCATGTCGGCACCAACGGCAAGTGGACCACGATGGGCATTCCATCGGACGGTTCGTACGGCATCCCTGCCGAGACCATGTTCGGCTTCCCTGTCACCGTTGAAAACGGCGAATACAAGATCGTGCAAGGCCTGGCCATCGACGAGTTCTCGCAAGAGCGCATCAACCTCACGCTCAAGGAACTGACCGAAGAGCGCGAAGGCGTTGCACACCTGCTGAAGGCGTAAGCCCTTCCACCGCCCTCGCCGATCCCACCGGATTGGCGGGGGCAAGCACCTGAAAAAACAAGCATGCATCCATCCGAGGTTTTATTCCAGGGTAAACGCCAGCCCCTGCTGCTCCCCGCCTGCGACCATTACTGCGGCACCGAGAAGCTGATGCTGAAGTCGATGGCTCTGCAACAAGAGCTCGGCCCCCTGTTCGACATTACATTCGACTGCGAAGACGGCGCTGCCGCCGGCGACGAGCCTGCGCACGCCCAGCTGGTCTTGCGCCTGCTGAACGACGAAGGCAACCGCTTCAACCGCATCGGCGTGCGCGTGCACGACATGGCCAGCCCGTTCTTCGAAGCCGATCTCGCCGTCATCGTTGGCGGCGCCGCCGCGCGCCTGGCCTACGTGGTGCTGCCAAAAGTCGACAGCGCCAGCGATGTCATGCGCGCCATCGACCTGATTAACCAGCACGCGGCCGCAGCCGGCCGTACAGACCTGCCGGTGCACGTGCTGATCGAAACTCACGGCGCCCTGCGCGAGGCCTACAACATCGCCGCCCTGCCCCAGGTCGAGTGCCTGTCGTTCGGGATCATGGACTTCGTCTCGGCCCACTATGGCGCGATTCCAGGTGCTGCGATGCGCACGCCGGGCCAGTTCACGCACCCGCTGGTGGTGCGCGCCAAGCTGGAAATGGTTGCGGCATGTCATGCACATGGCAAGGTACCATCGCATAATGTGACCACCGAAATCCGCGACACCGCAGTGGTGGCCAACGACGCCCAGCGCGCCGCCGCGGAATTCGGCTTCACGCGGATGTGGAGCATCCACCCTAACCAGATCAAGCCGATCATCAAGGCATTCACCCCGCGCCTGTCAGAAGTTAACGAAGCGACCAACGTCCTGACCGAAGCGATCAACGCGAATTGGGGACCAATTGCGCAACAGGGGCGCTTGCATGATCGAGCCAGCTACCGATACTATTGGACCGTCCTCCAGCGCGCCCGGCTCGCTGGCCTCGGCCTGCCCGATGCAGCTTCCGCGCTTCTCGGCCAAGACCCTCACACGGAATCCACCTGATGCCAAAACTAATTCGTGAAATGCTGGTTGCTTGCGGCCTCGCCCTCGCAACCGCCACCCTCTGCGTGCCTGCCGTTGCAGCCGAACCGGCCAAAAAGCCGGCCAAGGCAAAAGCCAAAGCGAAACCGGCCAAGAAGAAGAAGGAAAAGCACCCACTGGCGGTGGACGTGCTGCCGCATGAGCCGGAACCGGACATTACCGACGCCACGACCACCGATTACGCTTGCGAATTGAATAACAAGCTCACGATTTATCATAACGACAACGACCCGGCGCACATCGCGCTGCGCTGGAAGACGCGTCTGCACCGCCTCGAGCGTGTCGGCACCACCACTGGCGCCCTGCGTTTCGAGAACCTGCGCTATGGCCTGGTCTGGATCGGGATTCCATCGAAGGGCATGCTACTCGACTCGAAGCTGAACCGCCAGCTCGCCAACGAATGCAAGAACGGTGAGCAAACCAACAAAGAATTGCTGGCGGAAGCGGAAGAAGCGAGGAAGGCAAAAGAAAGCCTGATTCAGGCAACGCCAGCGGTTGCAACCCCAGTCGTAGCTACGCCAGCTGTTGGAACCCCGGTCGCAGCCGCGCCAACCCCGGTTGCAGCCACGCCAGTTGTGGCAACGCCGATCCAGGCGACGCCAGCTGTGACAGCCCCGGCCGTAGCCGCACCCGCGGCAGCGACCCCGGTGGAAGCCAAGCCAGCTGCCGCAACCCCGGTCGTAGTCCCGCCAGCTGCCGCAACCCCGGTCGTAGTCCCGCCAGCCGCCGCAACCCCGGTCGTAGTCCCGCCAGCCGCCGCAGCCCCGGTTGTAGTGCCGCCAGCCGCCGCAGCCCCGGTCGTAGTCCCGCCCGCTGCCGCAACCCCGGTCGCAGCCCCGCCAGCCGCCGCAGCCCCGGTTGCAGTGCCGCCAGCTGCCGCAGCCCCGGCCGTAGCCGCACCAGCTGTAGCGACACCGGCCGTAGTGCCGCCAGCTGCGGCAACCCCGGTCGTCGCCCCGCCAGCTACAGCAACCCCGGCGGCAGCGAAGCCAGCTGAAGCTACCCCGGTAGAAGCGAAGAAAACTGAAGCAACACCAATCGAAGCAAAGCAACCTGAAGCAAGCCCAGTCAACCCCGTTGACCCGGTCAAGTAATAACAAAATAGCCCACTGAAGGAGAGGACATGTCCCGCAACACACTGAACACGCTCAAGGATTTCAAACTGTCGGCAGGCCAGAAAGGTAAGTTCTACTCGCTGCCGGCACTGGAGAAAAGCCTGGGCGTGAGTATTTCGCGCCTGCCGGTGTCGATCCGTATCGTTCTCGAGTCCGTGCTGCGCAACTGCGACGGCAAAAAAGTGACCGAAGAACACGTCAAGCAGTTGGCGAACTGGGCACCGACCGCAGACCGCACGGACGAAATTCCGTTCGTGGTGGCGCGCGTTGTGCTGCAGGACTTCACCGGCGTTCCCCTGCTGGCCGACCTGGCCGCGATGCGCAACGTCGCAAGCAAGATGGGCATGAACCCGAAGAACATCGAGCCGCTGGTGCCGGTGGACCTGGTGGTTGACCACTCGGTCACCATCGACCACTACCGCGAGCCGAACGCGCTGGACCTGAACATGAAGCTGGAATTCTCGCGCAACAACGAGCGCTACCAGTTCATGAAGTGGGGCATGCAGGCGTTCGACACCTTCGGCGTCGTGCCTCCGGGCTTCGGCATCGTCCACCAGGTTAACCTCGAGTACCTGGCGCGCGGCGTGCACAAGGCGGCTGAAGACGTGTACTACCCTGACACGCTGGTCGGCACCGACTCGCACACCACCATGATCAACGGTATCGGCGTAGTCGGCTGGGGCGTGGGCGGCATCGAAGCGGAAGCGGGCATGCTGGGCCAGCCGGTCTACTTCCTGACTCCTGACGTCATCGGCGTCAACCTGACCGGCGCGCTGCGCGAAGGCTGCACAGCGACCGACCTGGTACTGACCATCACCGAGATGCTGCGCCGTGAAAAAGTGGTCGGCAAGTTCGTCGAATTCTTCGGCGCCGGCACCGAGACGCTGTCGCTGACCGACCGCGCCACCATCGCCAACATGGCGCCTGAATACGGCGCGACCATGGGCTTCTTCCCGGTTGACGATGCGACTGTCGAATACTTCGAAGGCACCGGCCGCACCCAGGACGAGATCACCGCGTTCCAGAACTACTTCAAGGCGCAGGGCCTGTACGGCGTGCCAAAGGAAGGCGAAATCGACTACACCCGCGTGGTATCGCTCGACCTGTCGACCGTCACCCCATCGCTGGCTGGTCCAAAGCGTCCGCAGGACCGTATCGAGATCGGCAACGTCAAGAACAACTTCATCGAACTGTTCTCGAAGCCGACCACCGAAAACGGTTTCAACAAGAACCCGATGGAGCTGACCACGCACTACAAGACGACCAATGGCGTCAACGTGCGTAACGGCGACGTGCTGATCGCGGCGATCACCTCGTGCACCAACACCTCGAACCCGAGCGTGCTGCTGGCCGCCGGCCTGCTGGCCAAGAAGGCTGTCGAAGCCGGCCTTCAGGTAGCGCCGCACATCAAGACCTCGCTGGCTCCTGGCTCGCGCGTCGTCACCGAGTACCTGACCGCTGCCGGCCTGCTGCCGTACCTGGAAAAGCTCGGCTTCGGCGTCACCGCGTACGGCTGCACCACCTGCATCGGCAACGCTGGCGACCTGACCCCGGAACTGAACGCCGCCATCGCCGAGAACGACATCGTCGCCTCGGCTGTGTTGTCGGGCAACCGTAACTTCGAAGCGCGTATTCACCCGAACATCCGCTCGAACTTCCTGGCTTCGCCACCGCTGGTCGTCGCCTACGCCATCGCCGGCAACATGACGCGCGACCTGATGACCGAGCCAGTCGGCCAGGGCACGAACGGCAAGGACATCTACCTGGGCGACATCTGGCCGACCTCGAAAGAGATCGCCGCGCTGATGAAGTTCGCGATGAACTCGGAAGTCTTCAAGGCCAACTACGCGCAGGTCAAGAGCGCGCCAGGCAAGCTGTGGGAAAAGGTGACGACGGTCAAGGGCCAGGTCTACAACTGGCCTGAGTCGACCTACATCGCCGAGCCACCGTTCTTCGCCGACTTCGAGATGATCCCGAAGGCAGCGGCGACCGGCATCACCGGCGCGCGCGCACTGGGCGTGTTCGGCGACTCGATCACCACCGACCACATCTCCCCTGCCGGTTCGATCCAGGAAAGCGGCCCTGCGGGCCAGTGGCTCAAGGCGCACGGCGTGCTGAAGGCGGACTTCAACTCGTACGGCTCGCGCCGCGGCAACCACGAGATCATGATGCGCGGTACCTTCGCGAACGTGCGTATCAAGAACCGCATGATCCCTGCGAAGGCAGACGGCTCGGCGGTTGAAGGCGGCATCACGATCCACCAGCCAAGCGGCCAACAGCTGTCGATCTACGACGCGGCGATGAAGTACGTCGCCGACGGCGTGCCGACCATGATCTTCGGCGGCGAAGAGTACGGCACTGGTTCGTCGCGCGACTGGGCTGCGAAAGGCACCCAGCTGCTGGGCGTGAAGGCCGTGGTCGTGCGTTCGTACGAGCGTATCCACCGTTCGAACCTGGTGGGCATGGGCGTACTGCCGCTGCAGTTCATCGGCGACGATAGCGTGCAAACGCTCGGCATCACCGGCGAAGAGACCTTCGACCTGAAGGGCCTGGAAGGCGAGATCAAGCCGCAGCAACTGGCTACCCTCGTCATCAAGCGCGCCAATGGCGACGTCCAGGAAGTGACCGTGCTGCTGCGTATCGACACCCCGATCGAAGTCGACTACTACAAGCACGGCGGCATCCTGCCGTTCGTCCTGCGCCAGCTGCTGGCTGCGTAAAGCGCTTCACCCTTGCGCCATCGCAAGGGATGCTCAAGAACGCCGGATTCGTCCGGCGTTTTTCATTTGCGCTGCCAATAAATGGCGGCTGACGGGCTGCGCCCTCTTCCTCCCTGCGATCCGCTGGGCTCGTAGGGAGGATAAGCGCAGCGCATCCGCCATTGGCCGCCTCAACGAGCCCCAACCATGCCAAATGCAACTATCCGCACCATTCTTGCGCAGTGTTCATCCCCCTCCCGTGAATCAACTACAATACGGGGATAAGGGTTTATCATTGTTCACCGAACAAGCCAACCGTTCACTTCACTTAAGAGACTCTTAGCGTTATGCGTCGACCATCCAAAGATCCATCGAACAAACTGTCGGCCGAAAGCCAGCGACTGGTCAGCATTTCACAATCAATCGTCCAGGCCGGAAGCCGCCTGGAAGAACGCACGTTCGAACGCCAGCTCGACACCCAACTGCAGAAGCTGCTCAAGACCGGCCACCAGGACACAGTCGACTCGACCCTCAACGTGCTGTTCAAGGACGACCTGAACGCCTACGATGTGCTGATGGAAGGCGTTGAGGCAGTCAGCGAATCGTCGACGATGACCGAGATGCACGACGGCGTCGAGACCACCCACCAGGCGCTGCTGGTTGCCGCGCCGGTGCTCGCATGGACCCGCTTTTCGATCGCGTCGGGCAGCATTCCCGGCGAGCTGCTGACGGTACTGTCGGCCCACTTCGCCGCGCACCTGCTGGCCGAAGGCACGCAGATGTCGATGGCGCCTACGCTGTTCGCAATCGACCAGCTGCCGCGCACGCACGCCGAGACATACGCGATGACGCACAAGCTGGCGCAGGCCGCGCACAAGGGCACGGGTGTCAAGCCGCTGACCCGTCCGGCCGACACCGCACCCTTCCTGGCTGACACGCGCTACCTGCTGGTGGCCGTGGTCGCACCGCTCGGCGCGCCGCTGTTCCGCTGGCAGGAAGCGCAGCACCTGAACAATTTCACCGCCGAGCGCGAAGCCGCGCTGGAGCAGTGGCGCACGCAGGCCACGCCGAGTATCGCGCGCCTGCTGCCTGGCTGCGGCATCGAGCTGCTGCTGCCGGAAGCGTATTACGTCGCATGCCGCGAAGCCGACAAGCTGATTCGCCCGGTGTCGGTCCGCGCCGCCGTGCACTACCTGACCAACACCCTCGGCGTTGAGCCATCGGACCTGCGCGCCGTGATCGCGGCGTTCGGCGAAGAGACCACCGACGG
>DASWSX010000112.1:0-2017 GCA_036402435.1 Telluria sp.
CTCACCGCGGTCGACTCGGCGCTGATGGTCATCGACGTGGCCAAGGGCGTGGAGGAGCGCACGATCAAGCTGATGGAGGTGTGCCGCCTGCGCGACACGCCGATCATGACCTTCATCAACAAGCTCGACCGCGAGGGCAAGAACCCGATCGACCTGCTGGACGAAGTGGAGAGCGTGCTGAAGATCCAGTGCGCGCCGATCACCTGGCCGATCGGCATGGGCCAGCGCCTGAAGGGCGTGGTGCACCTGGTCACGGGCGAGGTGCACCTGTACGAGCAGGGCCGCAACTTCACCCGCCAGGACTCGACGATCTTCCCGTCCATCGACGACCCGGCGCTGGAGGCGCGCATCGGCGCGCAGATGCTGCAGGAACTGCGCGACGAGCTGGAACTGGTCGAAGGCGCCTCGCATCCGTTCGACCTGGCCAAGTACCTGGCCGGCGAGCAGACGCCGGTGTTCTTCGGTTCGGCCGTCAACAACTTCGGCGTGCAGTTGCTGCTGGACTTCTTCGTCGAGCATGCGCCGGCGCCCAAGCCGCGCGCGACCACCGGCCGCGAAGTCGGCGCCTACGAGCCCAAGCTCACCGGCTTCGTGTTCAAGATCCAGGCCAACATGGACCCGCAGCACCGCGACCGCGTGGCGTTCATGCGCGTGTGCTCGGGCCAGTTCAGCGCCGGCATGAAGGCGTTCCACGTGCGCAGCGGCAAGGAAGTGAAGCTCGCCAACGCGCTGACCTTCATGGCCAGCGACCGCGAGATCGCCGAAAGCGCGTGGCCGGGCGATGTCATCGGCATCCACAACCACGGCACGATTTCCATCGGCGACACGTTCACCGAAGGCGAAAACCTGAGCTTCACCGGCATCCCGAACTTCGCGCCGGAGCTGTTCCGCCGCGCGCGCCTGCGCGATCCGCTCAAGCTCAAGCAGCTGCAGAAGGGCCTGGCGCAGCTGTCGGAAGAAGGCGCGACGCAGTTCTTCCGCCCTCTGATGAGCAACGACCTCATCCTCGGCGCGGTGGGCGTGCTGCAGTTCGACGTCGTCGCCTACCGGCTGAAGGACGAGTACGGCGTGGACGCGAGCTTCGAGCAGGTCGGCGTCGCCACGGCGCGCTGGATCCGCTGCGACAACGAGAAGAAGCTGGAGGAATTCCGCGACAAGAACGCGATGAACCTCGCGCTCGATGCCGCGGGCCAGCTGGTCTACCTCGCCCCGACGCGCGTGAACCTGCAGCTCGCGCAGGAACGCGCGCCGGACGTGCAGTTCCTGGCCACGCGCGAACACGCGCACGCGACGTCGATCGATTGATGAGCGCCTGGCTGGCATGGTGGCTGGCGCTCAACGTCGCCACCGTGCTGGTGTACGGCTACGACAAGGCCATCGCCGGAGGACGCCGCCGGCGCATTCCCGAACGCACGCTGCTTGCGTTCGCGCTGCTCGGCGGCTCGCCGGGGGCGCTGCTGGCGATGGGAGGGTTCCGGCACAAGACGGCGAAGGTGTCGTTCAAGCGGGCGATGGCCTGCATCGTGGCGGCGCAGCTGGTTCTGCTGGCTGCCATGGGGGTGGGGCTGAGGCGCGCGTTCATTGCGCTGGTCCTTGCGCCTCGTCATTCCAGCGAACGCTGGAATCCATCTGGCCGTTGCCTTGCTCGTCGTTCCGGCGAAGGCCTGTCCTGAGCCAGTTGAAGGGCCGGGATCCAGGCCGCAGCATGCGGGCACTCCCGCACCGCGCGGGCACTCCATCAACGGCAAAACCACCCCACCGTCATTCCAGCGAACGCTGGAACCCATCTGGCCGTTGCCCTTGCTCGTCATCCTGGCGAAGGCCGGGACCCAGGCCTGTAGCGCACGGGCACTCCCACACCGGCAAACCACTCCACCGTCATTCCCGCGAAGGCGGGAATCCAGGGACGTTTCATGCTTTACCGGTGGCCTGTCAGGAGCAAGAGCTCAAGCAACAACCCAAGCAACAGCCAAAGCTTCCGTCCGTCTAAAGCCGGCCGGGTCACTTTTTCTTTGCT
>DASWSX010000113.1:0-5969 GCA_036402435.1 Telluria sp.
CACCTTTCCGGTAGAATATAAAATCTTTCCGACCCACTGTGGTTGAATACGCCCATGACCCTGACCGAACTGAAATACATCGTTGCCGTCGCGCGTGCGAAACATTTCGGACATGCCGCCGAGGCTTGCTACGTTGCCCAGCCAACCTTGTCGGTGGCGATAAAGAAGCTTGAGGACGAGCTTGGGGTGGTGCTGTTCGAGCGCGGTGGCGCGGAAGTGTCGGTCACGCCGCTCGGCGCGCAGATCGTGGCCCAGGCCGAGCGCGTGCTGGAGCAGACCGCGGCCATCAAGGAACTGGCGAAACAGAACAAGGACCCGCTGGCCGGCCCGCTGCGCCTTGGCGTGATCTACACCATCGGCCCGTACCTGCTGCCGCCGCTGGTCAAGAACATTATCGACCGCGTGCCGCAGATGCCGCTGATCCTGCAGGAGAACTTCACCGTGCGCCTGCTGGAGATGCTGCGCCAGGGCGAACTCGACGCGGCCATCATGGCGCTGCCGCTGCCCGACCACGGCATGGCGATGCAACCGCTGTACGACGAGCCGTTCGTGGTCGCGATGCCGAAGCACCATCCATGGGCGGCGCGCAAATCGATTCCGGCCGCCGACCTCAAGTCCGAAACCATGCTCCTGCTTGGAAACGGCCACTGCTTCCGCGACCAGGTGCTGGAGGTGTGCCCGGAAATGGCGCGCTTCTCGACGCCTGGCAACGGCATGCAGCGCACCTTCGAAGGCTCGTCGCTCGAAACCATCCGCCACATGGTCGCCAGCGGCATCGGCCTGACCGTGCTGCCGCGCGCCTCGGTGGCCGACATGAACCCGAAGGACGGCATGCTGCGCTACCTGCCGTTCGATGCGCCGGCGCCGTCGCGCCGCGTGGTCATCGCCTGGCGCAAGAGCTTCACGCGCCGCGCCGCTATCGAAGCTGTCTGCGCCGCGATCGCCGCCTGTGACCTGCCCGGCATTGACATGCTGGCCAACGAGGCAGTCGCCGCCTGACCCATCGCCCTTGCCGTTCTGGCAAAGCGGGTAAAATCGTGCGTTGCATTAACTACTGGCAAAGCACGACATGAACAAGCTGGCGCTCTATTTTCGGCTAATCCGCCTGGACAAGCCGATCGGTATTCTCTTGCTGTTGTGGCCGACCCTGTGGGCGCTGTGGATGGCGTCCGGCGGCCGGCCCGATGTCGGCATTGTCCTGATCTTCACGCTCGGCACCGTCCTGATGCGCTCGGCCGGCTGCGCCATCAACGATTACGCCGACCGCGATATCGACAAGTTCGTCAAGCGCACCGCCGAGCGCCCGCTGACCAGCGGCCGCATCAAAAGCTGGGAAGCGCTGATGGTGGCAGGCGTGCTGGCGGTTGTTAGCTTCCTGCTGATCCTGCCGCTCAATACCCTGACCAAGCAGTTATCGGTCGCCGCCGTCATCATCGCCGGGAGCTACCCCTACTTCAAGCGCTTCTTCGCCATTCCGCAGGCCTATCTCGGCATTGCGTTCGGCTTCGGCATCCCGATGGGCTTTGCCGCGGTTACCGGCGACGTGCCGGCCGTCGCTTGGTGGCTGCTGGTGGCCAACGTATTCTGGGCCGTGGCCTACGACACCGAATACGCCATGGTCGACCGCGACGACGACCTGAAGATCGGCATCCGCACCTCGGCCATCACGTTCGGCCGCTTCGATGTGGCCGCCGTGATGCTGTGCTACGGCGCGGCGCTGGCCATCATCCTGGTCTGCGGCTGGCACCTCGGACTGCGTTACTGGTTCGTGGCCGGCATCGCCGTGGCCGCCGTCATGGCGCTTTACCACTACACATTGATCCGCGAACGCGAGCGGATGGCCTGTTTTGCAGCATTTCGCCACAACAATTGGTTGGGTGCGGCGGTTTTTGCTGGTGTCGCGTTAGACTACGCGTTAGGATAATGTTGTCCGAAAAGCACGGCGGGTAAGTGTTGTTTTATTGCAATATGCAAAGGCTCGCTTTCCCCAATAGTGGATCCAACAATTTAAACATGCGAGGAACTTCATGATTCAGTCAATCCCAACCAAGACCGGCGCTCGTGACCAGCTGATGAACGACCTGAAAACCGTAATCCAGGATGCCGAAGCGTGGCTGCGCCACGGCGGCCATTTGACCGGCGAAGAATTCCAGGCCGCCAAAGCCAAGTTCGAGCAGACGCTGAGCAGCGCCAAGGCCGACCTGATGCACCTGCAGGAGACCGTGGTCGAGGGCACCAAGGAAGCGGCCAAGGCGACCGATGAATACGTCCATGAGAATCCATGGAAGTCGATCTGCATCGGCGCCAGCGTCGGCCTGCTGGTGGGCTTCATCATCTCGCGCCGTTAAACCGCAATGGCGATCTTCGAATCGGTAGGCCGGCTGGGATCAACCCTGGTCGATATGGTGCACACGCGGCTGGAACTGGCCGCGGTCGAGGTCGAGGAGGAATCCCAGCGCATGCTGGGCTACCTGCTGGCCGGCCTGCTTGCACTCATCCTTTTCGGGGTCGCCTTCCTGCTGCTGGCATTCCTGGTGATCGTGCTGTTCTGGGATACGCACCGCGTGGCTGCGGTCGGCGGCATGGCTGCGCTATTCGCCGCCGCCGGCGCGATCATCGCTATCAAGGTCAAGGCCGGATTCGACAGCAAGCCGCGCCTGCTGCAGAACACGATTGAGGAACTGCGCAAGGACATCGCGTACGTGCGCAGCGCAAGGGACATCGATGAATAAGCCGTCTAAACATTCGCCGGTATCGCTGAAGGCGCGGCGCGAAGCGCTAATGACCGAGTGCGCGCTGCAGCGGATTGAAGCCGCATGCGACGTCCGCGAGATCATGGCGCCGGTGCACAACCTTCGCCAAAAGGTGGGCGGAAATTTCGCGATCCCGGTATCGGTGCTTGGGCTGGTCGGTGGACTGATCGCCACCCGCAGCGGAAAACTGCTGCCGCTGCTGACGACCGGCGTGTCGCTGTGGAAGCTGGGCCGTGACTCGCTCGACGCCTGGCGCCAGCGCGGCTAAGGTTTTCGTTACCTAGTCCGCGCCGATCTCGTTGCCCAGCTCGCGTCCTCGGGCTGCGGCGGCCTTGACCGCCTTTACTACCGCATCCTTTACGCCACTCTCCTCCATACTGGTGATCGCCGCATAGGTGGTGCCGCCCTTCGAGGTGACTCGTTCGCGCAGTACCTGCAGGCTTTCGGGCGACCTTGCCGCGAGTTCGGCCGCGCCAGCAAAAGTAGCCACTGCGAGCTCCCTGCCCTGTTCCTCGCTCAGGCCCAGCTCCTGCGCAGCCTGCTGCATCGCTTCGAGAAAATAGAATACATACGCCGGCCCACTGCCCGACACCGCGGTTACCGGATCGATCAGCGCCTCGTCATCGAGCCACACGGTCTGCCCGGCCGCCTTCATGATCGCGTCGGCGGCGGTTCTCTGCGCCTCGCTTACGCCATCCATCGCCACCATTCCCGTGATGCCGCGCCCGATCAGCGCCGGCGTGTTGGGCATCGTGCGCACGATGCCGCGGTGCCCGCCCAGCCATCGCGACAGGTCCATGCTGCGAATGCCCGCCGCAATCGACAGCACCAGCGTGCCCGCCCCGAGCTGCGGCAGCAGCAGCGCCGCAGCCTCGCGCATCTGCTGCGGCTTCACCGCCATCACCACCACCTCGGACGAACGCACCTCGTCGCCGATGTCGCGCGCCACACTGACGCCATGCGCCTGCCGCAAGCGCTCCAGCGCCTCGGGATTCGGATCGACCACGTGGATGTTCGAACCGGGCGTGAATTTGCCCGCCAGGCCGGAGATAAGCGCGGAGGCCATGTTGCCGCCGCCGATAAACGAAATCTTCATGTGTGATCCTTATTCGTAGGTGCGCGAACCGAAGATGGCGCTGCCGACGCGGACGATGGTCGCGCCTTCCGCGATCGCCGCCGTCATGTCCGACGACATCCCCATCGACAGCGTGTCCATCTCCATGCCGTCATCGCGCAGCTGCTCGAACAACCCGCGCAGCCGCGCAAAGGGCGCACGCTGGCGCGCAAGGTCCACCTCGGGTTCAGGAATCGCCATCAGGCCGCGCAGGCGCAGGTTGGGCAGCAGGGCCACGGCACGCGCCAGCCCTGGCAGTTCTGCGGCCGTGATGCCGCTCTTGCTGGCCTCTCCGCTGATGTTCACCTGCAGGCAGATGTTCAGCGGCGCCATGTCCGCTGGCCTTTGCTCCGACAAGCGCTGAGCCACCTTCAGGCGGTCGACCGTGTGCACCCATTCGAAACTCGCAGCGATCGGCCGCGTCTTGTTGCTCTGGATCGGCCCGATGAAGTGCCACTCGATATGCTTGTCGGGCACCGCGGCCGCAACAGCTTGCTGTTTGTCGAGCGCTTCCTGCAAATAGTTTTCGCCGAACGCGCGCTGGCCCGCCGCGATGGCTTCCACCACCGCTTCTGGCGGAAAGGTCTTCGACACGGCCAATAATTGCACCTCGTTGCGCGAGCGTCCGCACGCGTTTGCGGCCGCAACAATAGTGTGATCGACTGCTTGCAAGTTCTGGGCGATTGTGGACATAATCATTTTCTTAGAGCAATCAAGCACTTAGGTAAAAAAATGCTAACGCACGTTGTCGCGATTGCACTGATACCGGCACAGGGATTATAAATGGACATCTCCGAATTACTCGCATTCTCCGTCAAGAACAAGGCATCCGACCTGCACCTGTCCGCTGGTTTGCCGCCGATGATCCGCGTGCACGGCGACGTCCGCCGCATCAACCTGCCGCCGCTGGAGCACAAGGATGTGCACAGCATGATCTATGACATCATGAACGACGGCCAGCGCAAGCAGTACGAAGAAGTGCTCGAGTGCGACTTCTCGTTTGCGATTCCGGGACTGGCGCGCTTCCGCGTCAACGCCTTCAACCAGGAACGCGGCGCCTCCGCCGTGCTGCGCACGATTCCATCGAAGATCCTCAGCCTGCAGGACCTGAACGCGCCGAAGATTTTCGGCGAGCTGGCGATGCGCCCGCGCGGCCTGGTGCTGGTCACCGGCCCAACCGGATCGGGCAAGTCGACGACGCTGGCGGCGATGGTCAACCACCTCAATGAAAACGAGTACGGCCACATCCTGACCATCGAAGACCCGATCGAATTCGTACACGAGTCGAAGAAGTGCCTGATCAACCAGCGCGAAGTCGGTCCGCACACACTATCCTTCAACAACGCGCTGCGCTCGGCGCTGCGTGAAGATCCGGACTGCATCCTGGTCGGCGAACTGCGCGACCTCGAAACCATCCGCCTCGCCTTGTCGGCGGCCGAAACCGGCCACCTCGTGTTCGGCACGCTGCACACCTCGTCGGCCGCCAAGACCATCGACCGTATCGTCGACGTGTTCCCGGCGGACGAAAAAGAAATGGTGCGCGCGATGCTGTCCGAATCGCTGCAGGCCGTGGTGTCGCAAACGCTGCTGAAGACGAAGGACGGCGCCGGCCGCGTGGCCGCGCATGAAATCATGATCGGCACGCCGGCCATCCGCAACCTGATCCGCGAAGCGAAGATCGCCCAGATGTATTCGTCGATCCAGACCGGCAGCAACGTCGGCATGCAGACGCTGGACCAGAACCTGACCGACCTGGTACGCCGCAATATCATCACCAGCGCCGCTGCGCGCTCCGCTGCAAAGATTCCGGAAAACTTCCCCGGCTAAGAACATAGAGGACACGCGATGGAACGCGACCAGGCATCAAAATTCATGTTCGACCTGCTGCGCCTGATGACCAGCAAGGGCGGCTCCGACCTGTTCATCACGGCCGGCTTCCCGCCTGCGATGAAAATCGACGGCAAGATGACGCCGGTATCGAGCCAGGCGCTCACCTCATCGCACACCGCCGACCTGGCGCGCGCGATCATGAACGACAAGCAGACCGCCACCTTCGAGCTGACCAAGGAGTGCAACTTCGCGATCAGCCCGGGCGACCTGGG
>DASWSX010000114.1:0-3135 GCA_036402435.1 Telluria sp.
GTGCTGGTGGGGCTGGCGTCGAAGAACGCGATCCTGATCGTCGAATTCGCCCGCGAACTTGAAGACCACGGCCGCACCATCGTCGAAGCCGCGCTGGAAGCATGCCGCCTGCGCCTGCGTCCGATCCTGATGACGTCGATCGCTTTCATCATGGGCGTCGTACCGCTGGTGTTCTCGAGCGGCGCAGGCTCCGAGATGCGCCATGCGATGGGCGTGGCGGTATTCGGCGGCATGCTGGGCGTGACGTTCTTCGGCCTGTTCCTGACGCCGGTGTTCTACGTCCTGCTGCGCACATTCGCAGACCGCCTCGGAAAAAAAACCCCTGTGGCAGCCGCTGCAAAACTGGAAGGGACCGTGTAATGAACAAGCTGACTAAACGACTCTCGCCGCTGCTCGCAGCACTGCTGCTGGTCGCGTGCTCCACGGTGCCGGAACTGAAGGCTCCGCAATTGGATGTTCCGCAAGCGTTCAAGGAAGTGCAGGCGCCGGACGGCACGCAGTGGAAACCTGCGCAGCCAGCCGAAGCGCAGGCGCGCGGCCAGTGGTGGCTCGCCTTCGACGACAGCGTGCTCACGGGCCTGATTGACGAGGCCACCCGCGCCAACGCCAGCCTGGCAGTGGCGGCGGCGCGCGTGAAGCAGGCGCGCGCCATCGCCGGGATCACTGACGCCAGTCGCGGTGTGCAGTTGGGAATCGGCGCAGGTGCGCAACGTGGGCGCCCTTCCGCTGTGTCGCTCGGCCTTCCGGAAGGTACCCCCGTTGCGGCGGCGACTTCCTACCAGGCCGCGCTTACCGCGAGCTACGAGATCGACCTGTTCGGGCGGCTTGCAGCTGGCAGCAGCGCCGCGCAGGCCGATGCGCAGGCCTCTGAAGCGACCTACAAATCGGTGCTGCTGGCATTGCAGGCAGACGTGGCGCAAACCTGGTTCCGCCTGCGCGCGGCGAATGCCGAGCTGGGGACGCTCAACCGCGCGGTCGACCTGCGCACCCAGGGCGTCAAGATCAACCAGAGCCGGTTCGACAATGGCGACATCGGTGAATTCGACCTGGCACGCGCCAAGACGGAGCTGGCGACCGCGAAGGCGGAAGCGATCGGCGTCCAGCGCAAGCGTACGCAGAATGAACATGCGCTGGCTGTCTTGCTGGGCAAGCCTGCCTCGTCCTTCACCGCCGACGACAAGCCGCTGGCCGAAGCAGCGCAGCTGCCTATGATCCCGGCCGGGCTTCCATCGACGCTACTCGAGCGCCGCCCCGATATCACCGCCGCCCAGCGCGCGATGACGGCCTCCAACGCGCGCATCGGTATCGCGAAGTCCGCGATGTTCCCGGCGCTGGCGTTGACAGGCAGCGGTGGCGGCGAGTCGGCCAGCCTGTCCGATGTCTTCAAATGGAGCAGCCGCTCGTGGGTGCTGGGTGCGCTGTTGTCGATGCCGATTCTCGATGGAGGCCGCAACAAGGCCAACATCGCGCGCAGCGAAGCCGTGCTTGAAGAGTCGGTGGCTTCGTATCGCCAGAGCGTGCTGGTGGCGTTTGCGGAAGTGGAGGACAACCTTGCCGGCCTGCGCATCCTCGCGGGCCAGGCCGAGCAGATCGATGCGGCCGTCGTGTCGGCGCGCCGGTCCGCGGACCTGGCGCAAAAGCTGTACGATGCGGGCCGCTCAAGCTATCTGGACCTGCTAGACGCGCAGCGCAACCTGTCCGCTATCGAACGCAATGCGGTCCTGCTGCGTGGCGATCGCGCGGTGACCACGGTGGCTCTGATTCGCTCGCTCGGCGGCGGGTGGGAATGAGCGGCAATACCCCAAGTGGCAGCATCGCAACATAAAAGCAATATTTGTTGCTTTTCATCAATGGTCGGACTCTATAATGGGGTGATGCCTTTCGCCGTGAGCGAAAGGCAGTTTTCCTATCACTGCGCGGTCCGCAGGGGGCACACGCGGTAAAGCGCACCCCGGCAGTCCGGCCCACGATGACTAAAATAATGAATACAAAACAAGAGCGGGAAGACGGTACCGAACTGATGTCGCGATGGTTTTTCGGGGAGATGGCATTTGTCCTGCTGCCACTAGCAATTATCCTGGTTGTCCGGTCGTTCCTCGGCTTGCAGCTGGTCGACATGTTCACGCTCCCCGAGTGGAGCTTCGCCGCGATAGTCATGCTCGCCGTTGGCCTGAACAAACTGATCGTCCTGAAAACCAGGGCGCGCAAAGACGCCGCGCACAAGGTGTTCCACGGTTCACGATTTGTCGTCATGATGCTCATCATCGCGTCCGTAACCCTTGCTTTCTCGGTCAGCAAGCAGCATGGGATAAAGATCGACGCCATGATCCTGTCGGTCACCCAGGTCGCCATGGTCATGATGTCGGCTGGCTTCCTGTACGCCGCCATCGCCCACGAGATCAGGCATGAAAGCGAAGTCAGGGAATTGCCGGCAACGCTGGCATCGAACCGCATGGCCACGCTGATCCGCAGCGACGTCAAGGACGTGGAGGAGAAGCTGCGCGGGATCGATTGGGCCCTCGCCCGGGTTGATTCGCGCGCTTATTTTGCGTCATCGGCGGGCGCCAAAGATCCGGAAATCAGCACGACGCTTGAAGACATCTCCATTTCGTGCAACCGTATCCTGCGTCATGCGGAAAAGATCGACCGCGTGGTCACCAAGCCTAAAACGGGCGGCAACGTTGCCGATATCGCGGACGCGAAAGTGACCTGATCCCATTCGGCCAGCGCTGTGTTAGCCTGACGCACAACACTGGCAATCGGGGATAACGCTGAATCTGCGGACCTACGATCCAGTCGATGCACCGCGCATCGACGAACTCGCCGTCACTGCATTCGGGCAGTTCGAAGCGCCGTGGCCTACATCGGCCCCGGCAAAGAGACAGCCGCGTTTTTCTGCCTCGAGCCGGCAGTGATGGATATACACGGCGTCAAGTACGGAATCTACCTCAAAGCACTGAATAGGGATGACGCATGACCACGTTTATCGCGCTCCTTCGCGCCGTCAATGTCGGCGGAACAGGCAAACTGCCAATGACCGAACTGAAGGCCATGTGCGAGGCGGCCGGCTTCACGAACGTCCGCACGTATATCGCCAGCGGCAATGTCGTCTTCGACAGCGCATTGGCGGAAAAG
>DASWSX010000115.1:0-41059 GCA_036402435.1 Telluria sp.
GAACCGGACAGGCCGGTGATGACGATCAGCTTGTTGCGTGGAAGGTCAAGATTGATGTTCTTGAGATTATGCGTACGAGCGCCGCGAATGCGGATTTGTTCCATTTATTTTGCCTTTGATGGGTCAGCCACATACTATAGCCGCGATTCGCTTATGACGTTCCGGGCTGCTTCGCTTGGATGAGCTCGTAAGCGGTGGGGAGAGCGTATTGATAACACTCAGGAATCGGTGGCGGGATACTGTATATAATACCAGTATTCATGCCTGCTGCAAACGCATGTTGAGTGCACAATATTGAGTGCTTTTCACTGGGCGGCTGACATATAATCCTCGTTTAGGGACAAACATCGCGTCGCGCGCCGCCGCGTTCAACAGGAGTAATAAATGGCATCAGTCAATAAAGTCATCATCGTCGGCAACCTGGGGCGCGATCCGGAGATCCGCTACATGCCGAGCGGTGACGCCATCGCCAACATCGCAGTCGCGACGTCGTACAAGTCGAAGGACAAGAACACCGGCGAGCAGAAAGAACTGACCGAGTGGCACCGCATCTCGTTCTTCGGCCGCCTGGCTGAAATCGTCGGCCAGTACCTCAAAAAGGGCTCGTCGGTCTACGTCGAAGGCCGCCTGCAGACCCGCAAGTACACCGACAAGGATGGCGTCGAGAAGTACGCGACCGACATCATCGCTGAAAACATGCAAATGCTGGGCGGACGCCAGGGCATGGGCGGCGACGCGGGTGGCATGGATGATGGCGGCGGCTACGACGCGCCTCAGCAGAGCCGTCCGGCGCCGCAGCGCCAGGCTCCTCCGGCACCGGCAGCACGTCCTGCGCCGCGTCCGGCGCCGAACTTCTCGGATATGGATGACGACATCCCTTTCTGAATCTGGTCTTCCAGCCTGAATATCGATGATTCAGGCTGTCAGAAAATGAGCCTCCAAGTTCTGTAAAGACTTGGAGGTTTATTTTTTGGTGGCAAGGCGGCGTGGTATATTTGCATTTAGACAATTTTATACAAGACGCCATGTTCCCGATGCCACGTTACGCCCTTCGCTCCGCTGCCGCGCTGATGGTTGCTTCGACCCTGTTTGCCTGCGGAGGCGGAGGCGGCGGGGGCAGCGGCGACACGGTGCAACCAGCGCCTCCTCCGGCCCCTGCACCCCCGCCGCCGAACGTGATGGCGCCCCTGACGGTAACGTCCGCCAACGCGCAAGGCGCCGCGATCGTGGGCCTGGGCTATGGCGCGATCGCTCTTGGCGGCGGCAAGATGGCGGTCGACTGGATCGAGCGCGCCGAACGCAGCGCGACGTCGCCATTTACCGACGCCTGCGGCAATGGCGGCAGCGCCACAGCCACGCTTGCCGACCGCGACGGAGACCGGCGCGCTGGCGCGGGCGACCAGGTCACCGTAATCTTTACCGGCTGTTACGTGAAGGAACTGGACGATTCGTTCAGCGGCACGGTGACGATCCAGTTGACGGCGCCGGCGGCGTCGCAACAGCGTGCCGGCACTGTCACCTTCGCGGGTTTCGGCGCCACGACAGGGGATGGCCGCCAGGACCTGGCCGGCCCGCTGCGCTTTGCCTACAGCTCAAACCGCCTGTCGAAGCTGTTCCACGTTTATTCGGACGCCCAGCCGTTCCAGTCGACGCTCTCCGACGGCACGCGATCGTTCACGGACGCGGTGACCGCGCTCGACGTCCAGCATGAGGCACGGCTCGACACGGCGCGTACGACGACGAGCATGCGGTTCCACGTGGCCAGCGCGCTGCTGGGCGGCACTCTCGATGTCAGCACCACGACCCCCTGGGGCGCATGGTTCGATAGCTATCCCGATCGCGGCGAGCTGAGCATCGCGGGGGCGAACGGCAGCAAGGCCGGTCTGCGCGCCTCCCCACGCAACGACCAGTTCGACATATTGCTGGGCAGTTCAGCGATCACGGGATTGTCGGCCGAGGGCACGGAAATGATGTGGACCGGCGCACCCTGGCTGCCGCAATCCGGGTCCGGAGCGCGCTACGTGAGCCAGCTGTCGTCCACGGTTGGATTCCGTCAGCTGATCCAGCCAGCGGCTTCCGAGAAATTGCTGCCCAACGGTTCGCTGCTGTGGGCATATTCGCGTCCTCTCGATCCATTCTCGATCACGAAAGCCGTATTCGTCCAGACCAGCAGCAAGCGCGGCAATGCGTATGTCAACGTGCCGGCCAAGATCACGGTCGAAGGGGCCATCCTGACCGTCACGCCGACGACCCAGTTGGAGCTTGGCGCCGGCTACCGGCTCCTGTTCTCCGACAGCATCCACGCCACGATGGGCAATACCGCAGGCCAATCACTGCCCGTGCCGGAATTTAGCGGCGAAGTTGCGGAGACCGTTAAAGCCAGCCTTACCGCGGGCGCCCCGGCGCTCCTGTACGGCACGGACGCGACGCTGGCGCTCGACGCCAGCGCGTCGTCGGCGAACGGAGCCGCTGTGTCGTCGATCGTCTGGCGACAATTGTCGGGGCCAGCGTTGACACTGGCCGGTGCGAACGGGCCGCGTGTGACGCTCTCGCCTGCAAGTGCCAGCAATGGCGTGGCGGTTGTCCAACTGGAAGTTGCGAACGCAACAGGCGACATCGACCGGCAACAGATCAGCGTGAAGGTCGTGGCGGACATTTCACAGGCTTTCCTGATTAGCTATCGGACTGGAAACGGGCCGCTGACCATTTTCAGCAGCGTGAATCTTGCAAGTGCTGATGGGTACGTGCGAAGTTTCTCCTCGAACACGGTGCTCGACGTGATCGCGCATGAGACGGCGACGATGCGCTTCCTCATCGGACTCGCCGCCGGGCAAACATTGCGTGCCGGTCTCAAGCTTGATTACGGCACGGGTAACGCGAGTGGCGTGAGCGGACCAGGGTGGATTGGTTGCGCTGGCTCAACCGGGTCCTTCTCTATCCTTGACTATGCGGTTGATGACGCAGGGAACGTCCTGCGGCTGGCGTTGGACTTCGATGATCTTTGCGGCGGGTCCGCCACCCAAGGCTCAATCCGATACCGCAGCACCATGGCGCCCCGTCAATAAGCGTAGCAACAAATGCGGCATTCCGCATTCCCCGCAGTTATGACGCTATCGGATATTTTCATTAGCTTAGGTAAATAGCCAGGCGTACTCTTCATTGGCAAAAAAATGCACAGGCGCATATGCAGAGACCATATGCTTCCCAACCTCACTGCGAAAACAAAAACCATGAAGAAGCTATTAATTGCGGTGGCAGCGCTATGCGTTGCCGCTGCCATTCCGGCCGCCCAGGCCACGTCACCAAAACGCGAAATGCGCGGGGTATGGATCAGTACCCATATAAGCCTCGACTGGCCTAACCGGACCCAGACTCCCGCCCAGCAGCGCGCCGCCTTGCTCGGCATCCTCGACCATAACAAGGCGACCGGAATGAACGCCGCCTTTTTGCAGGTGCGCAGCCAGTCGGATGCGATGTATCCGAGCACGCTCGAGCCATGGTCGTATTACCTGACCAACCAGCAGGGCGCCGCGCCGGTTCCCGCGTGGGACCCGCTGCAATTCGCGATCGACGAATCACGCAAGCGCGGACTCGAATTCCACGCATGGATCAATCCGTACCGCGCCGTCGCGACGCTGGCCAATGCCGGCAACAATGCCCAGTACGCGGCATCACACGTGTCGCGCACGCATCCGGAATGGCTGCTCACCGTGGGTACTGTCCAAATCCTCAATCCCGGGTTGCCGGCTGTGCGCGACCACGTCACCACCGTTATCATGGATATCGTGGACCGCTACGATGTCGACGGTATTCACTTCGATGATTATTTCTACCCGAACGGCACGCCTGCCACCATCGACGATGCTGCCTATAACGCCGATCCGCGCGGTTTTCCCGCGACTGCCGCAGGCCGCGCTGACTGGCGCCGCGATAACATCAACTTGCTGATTTCGCGCGTCGCCGAAAATATCAAGGCGGCGAAGCCATGGGTGAAGTTCGGCGTTTCGCCGTCGGGCATTTACCGTAGCAGTACCGATCCGGCAATTGGCTCGCCGACATCCGCCGGCGCGCTGCAGCACTACAGCGCGATGTTTGCCGATTCGCGTAAATGGCTGCAATCAGGATGGCTCGATTACCTCACCCCGCAGGTGTACTGGTATATCGGCCAGGCCGGATCGGATTACAAATTGCTGGTCCCATGGTGGAACGAGAACGCATTCGGCCGCCATATTTATGTGGGTCTCGCGGACTATAAAATGGGCACCGCCGGATGGACTAGCCCGGGGCAGATCTCAGACCAGATTGCGCTTAACCGCGCCAGCACCAACGTATTTGGCCAGGTGCATTTCCGTCACGCCTTCCTGGCGGCGAATCCGCTCAGTTACCGTACTGACCTGAAGGACAATGTCTACAACAGGCCAGCTCTGCTGCCGGCAATGCCGTGGAAGGACGATGTCCGGCCCGATACCCCGGTCGCGGTGACGCCAGTGCTCAATGAGAATGGCTCGGTCACGCTGTCGTGGGCGCGTCCGGCAGACGGACTGGGCGAACTCGACAAGGTCCGGCGCTACGCCATCTACCGCTCCGAGCAGAGCGACATCGACATCGAGGATCCGGCAAACCTGCTGGGCATCACCAACGCCGACGAGACGAACTACACCGACAGCACCGCGCAGCTGGGCAGATTCTATTACTACTCAGTGACCGCGCTGAATCGCCTGCATCATGAGAGCGTGGCCGGTAATGCGGTCAGCAACGACACCGAAGCCCCCGTGGTGCGCACGCAGGACATCGCGCGCGCACTGCTTGGCGGGACAGTCAGTATCACGGCTGCGGAGGTTGATAACGGCAGCACCGACAACTGGGGCATCGCCTCCCTGAGCCTGAACAAGACTGAATTCAACTGCAGCAATATTGGCGATAACCAGGTCATCCTCAGTGCAACCGACAAGGCCGGGAACGTTGCTTCGGCTTCGGCTGTCGTGAAGGTACTGGGCGTTGTGCCGGCGCCGGAGATTGCGGTGTCCGGCGTGCCGGGCGATACCATCACGCTTGGCTACGGCGCGCAGGCGGCAACGCTGACGGCGTCCGATACCGCTCCTGCGTCGACCAGCAATTTTGCCTGGACGCCGGGCGACGGCCTGAGCGCGACGACTGGCGCGAGCGTCCAGTTTTCCCCGACTGCAGCCGGCACGTTCGCCTTCAAGGTTCAGGCCGTTAACCAGAACGGATGCATCGCCGAGAAGAGCGTGTCGGTTCAGGTGATCGATGCGCGCTGCGAAACGGACAAGGTGGCGGTCTGCAAAAAGACGGGCAGCACGGCCAACCCTGCAGCCCAGTTGTGCGTGTCGCCAAACGCAGTGCCGGCGCATTTGCGCAACGGCGCGGTGCTTGGCGCATGTAGTTAAGCACGCGCTTGGGGCACATCAACGATGGCCCCGCAGCGCAGAACTTAGGTCCGCTGGCACTTCTCCAAGCTTGGCACGGCTGCACCTGCAGCCGGCTGCCTTGCCGGGAGAGATGCCATGCTGGAGGACCTGGATGCGCTATCCATTGCGCAGTTTCACGACACAAGGCTTGTGGACCCGGCGTGGCCCAATGCCGCGCCCTCGGCGCCGCTCAGCGGCGCGTGGCGCTGGATCGAGGCCAACCACCGGTTTAACGGGCTGCTGTGGAACGAGGAGGACCGGGCACGGCGCACCGACGTCGACCCGTCCGAGGTGGCCGCCAGCAAGCGCCTGATCGACCGCCATAACCAGCTGCGCAACGACGCAGTGGAGTCCATCGACGAAATCATCCTGTCGCTGCTGGGCGATGTCCGGCGCGCATCAGGGGCACGCCTCAGCAGCGAGACGGCGGGCGCGATGATCGACCGCATGTCCATCCTCGCACTAAAAATCTTCCACATGCGCGAGCAGACGCAGCGGACCGACGCCGGCGCTGACCATATCGAAACGTGCTCGGCCAGGCTGCGCCGGCTTGCAACCCAGCGCGGTGACCTCGCATCCTGCCTTGACCAGCTCCTGTCCGATGCCGGCGCCGGGCTGGCGTACTTCAAGGTGTATCGCCAGTTCAAGATGTACAACGACCCCGCCCTCAATCCGTACCTGTATTCCCGGCAGCCGCCGGCGGCGTCGGGTGGGGCAAGCCAGTGACAAACGCTGCCGCAATCGATGTGCTGATCCCTACCTGCAACCGGCCGTGCGCGCTTGCGGTCGTGCTGGCTGCATTGTCGGCGCAGGTCTTTGAACGTTTTCGCATCGTCGTTGCCGACCAGTCCGATAACGAAGGCGTTTATTCCAGGCCGGAGGTTGCGGCGGTACTGCGTATTTTCCGGGCGCACGATGTGCCGGTTGCTACCTTGCGAAACATGCCGCGCCGGGGCATGGCGGAGCAGCGCGCTTTCCTGCTCGCAAACGCGACGGCGCCGTACTGCCTCTTTCTTGACGATGACGTGATTATCGAGCACGACTTGCTGCGGCGCCTGTATTCGATGATCCGCGCCCAGCAGTGCGGCTTTGTCGGCAGCGCCCTGCACGGGCTCAGTTATAGCGACGAGCGCCGCCCGCACCAGCAGCACATCGAGTTTTGGGAGGGCCCGGTCATGCCGGAGGTGCTGGCGCCGGACGGCGACGAGTGGCAGCGCCATCATTTGCACAGCGCCGCCAACCTCTATCACGTGCAATCGCAGATGAAGCTCTCGCGCGAAGCGACGCGGCCTTACCGGGTCGCGTGGGTGGGCGGATGTGTACTGTTCGATACCGCCAAGCTGCGCGCGTGCGGCGGTTTCGATTTCTGGCAAGAGCTGCCGCCCGAGCACTGCGGCGAAGATGTGCTGGCGCAGATGCGGGTCATGGCGCGGTTCGGCGGCTGCGGCATCATCCCGTCCGGCGCCTATCATATGGAGTTGCCGACGACGATACGTGAACGTGCGTTCGATGCTCCGCGGTTGCTGCACCATGCGTCGGGACCATGAGCAGGGCGTCGTCGAACGGTACGCTCAGCGACGTGCAGAAAATCGTCGTGTTGCGCCCGAACGCCGTTGGCGACTTCGTGTTTTCGCTTCCGGCCCTGCACGCGCTTCGTTATGCCTACCCGGGTGCGGAAATCTGGTACATCGGCCGCAAATGGCACGCCGAATTCCTCAGCGGACGACCAGGTCCGATTGATCGCGTGGTGGTCATCCCGCCTGTGCCGGGCGTCGGCATGCGCGAAGATGCGCGAGTAGACCAGGATACGGTGGATGCCTTCATCGCGGAGATGCGCAGCGAGGGCTTTGACCTGGCGGTACAGCTGTACGGCGGCGGCCGCTACTCCAACCCTTTCATCAGAAAGCTCGGCGCGCGCCTCACAATCGGTGCGCGCACGCCGGATGCCGCCCTGCTCGATCGCTGGGTGGCGTATGGCGACTTCAATAACCGCCGGCTCGAGATGCTGGAGATCGTCGCTCTCGCCGGCGCCAGCGAGTGGCGCATGGTGCGCGAGCTCCAGCTCACCCGCCGTGACCGGGAAGAGGCGGCTGCAGCGTTTCCGGTCGAGCTGTCACGGCGCCTGGTGGTCGTCAATCCGGGCTCGAGCGACCCCCGGCGGCGCTGGCCCGTCGAGAAATTTGCCGCTGTGGCGGACGCGCTGGCCGACGCCGGGGCCGTGATCGCGGTCAATGGTACGGATGACGAGGCGGAACTGGTTCGTGGCGTGATCGCGAACATGCGCAACAACGCCAGCGACCTGACGGGGGCGATGTCGCTGTCAGGTTTATGCGGCCTGATCGAGAGGGCAGCGATGGTGCTGTCGAACGATTCCGGGCCGCTGCACCTGGCCACGGCCATCGGCACGCCGTGCGTCGGCATTTACTGGCTGACCAACCTGATGGAAGCCTGTCCGCTGCGCCAGCATACTCTCCGGGCTGCGATGTCGACGCGCGTCAATTGTCCCGTCTGCGGCCTGGAAAACCGCAAGGTGCGCTGTGAACATGACGTCTGTTTCGTCGATGACGTTCCGGTCGACCATGTCATGGGCATGGCGCTTGAGCTGTTCGCTTCGACCTGACCGGGCGTAGCGGCGATTCACATGCTGTTCAGCAGTGTCCGCGCTTCGCCCAGGACCGCCACGGCGCGGGCGCCTTCCGGATCCCACAGGCAGCGGTGGCGCTGCTGATCGAGCGGCGCCCAGCGGCGGATATCCGCTTTACTGAACACCACAACGCTGGGCAGTTTCAGCCCGGCGGCGATATGCGACACGCCGGTGTCATTGCACAACAGTAGCCGCGCACGGCTCATCAATGCCGCCATCGCGCCGATCGACAGGGGTATCGCCGCGTCGATGGGAGCTGTCCGCATGTGGCTGGCCACCGCCGCAGTCAGGCTCGCCTCGCTCGCAGAACCGGTCAGGACGACCGCCAAGCCGAATTCATCGGCAAGCTTGTCCGCCACTTGTGCAAACAACTGGGGCGGCCAGCACTTGTCGCGCCAGCGCGCGCCGGGATGCACGCACAGGTAATTTCCGGGCGGGAGGCTGCCCGCCAGTCCGCTGTCGGCCAGTTCCCGTTCGTCCGCTTCCGTGATGGGGAATTCGAGGTGCGTTCCGATCGGTGGTGCGCCGAGAAACTCGGTCAGGCCGAGGAGGCGCAGCGGTTCCGGACCGCGGTCAGGGTAGGGCACGAAGCAATCGTCCCTGGCCGGCGGACGGACCGGCAGGCCGAATCCGGCGACGCAGCGTGCGCCGAACGACTGCACGATCAGGTTGCTGACCTCGCCGCTGCCATGCATCTGCAGGGCCAGGTCGAACCTGTAGCTGCGCATCGCCTTGTAGAAGGCGCTTTCGACGTCTGGCCTGACCACTTGTTCGGGCAACGCGTGGTGACCGGGAAACTCGATGAAGTCGTCGATGTACTTGGGGAAGCGCGCGGCGAACTGGGCCGCCCACGGCAAGCCGACCAGTGCGACGCGTGTCGTGGGCAACGCGGACCGCAGTGCCCGCAAGGCGGGAACCGCACACAGCATGTCGCCCAGCTGGAGGGCCCGGAAGATGACGAGCGAACCTGGCTTGCTGGTATTCAGGCAATCCTGCGGCAGCGTGTCCTTCAGGTGAGTGTGCTCCACGTTCATGACGGCTCCGCTTCGATGAGGTTGTCGCGCTTCTGCTCGCTCGCGTTCGACAGCGGCCTGTGCCGATCGGTTCGGGCGTGCCTCACGATTCCTGAAGCCGCTCAATGACGTTGCGGGTGATGGTGTCGACGCATGGCTCCTGGCCGGTGCCGAGCACTTGCGCCCAGTCAGTCGTGCCCGCGTTAAACACGCTACCTCCGGCTGAGTGGATGCCCATTGTTGCGGCGTGGATGCCTTCGCCGGCGCGGCCTGATTCGCGTGCGGGTAGCTCTTGCCATCCGCCCCTGAGCGCGCTCGCAGCGAGCAGTTCAAATTCCGGCCGCTCTATGCCCGGTGGCGGATGGGGCATCAGGCACGCGCGTCCGGTTTCGTGATCGAAGGATGCGAGTGGCGCGCCATCGCATTCGTAGCCGATCAACGGTGGCGAGGTGGACGCACCGAAGGCCTGTCCATCAGCAAGTCCGGTTCCCTGGAACACCCAGTGTCCCGGCTGCTGCACGACGTAGCCGTTGGTTTCGCGTGCGCCGTCCCACCAGCCGCCGCCGTGCCGGTAGCTGGCGCCGCACAGTGCGTCCTCGGGCCGGTTAGCGCCGCTTGCGGGCCACCAGTGGTCCAGCGCGCCGTCTGGCCCGCCCTGATGGCACACCATCGCCGTGCCGCCGTCAACCGGCCGGATGCGCCACCAGCATGTGTTAGCGCCGAAGATGGCAGCGTTTCCGCCACCAGCGATAAAGGACTCGACGGCATTGCGTTCGGCTTCGCTCCAATATTCATCGTGGCCGGCGCTGATCAGCAGGCGGCACTGATCCGGCACGCCTTGTTCGCCCAGGTCGAGCCCGGTGCAGAATTCGGGCGCGTACCCGTTTTGATGCATCCAGGCGATGAAGGGAGCGTCCCAGTGGGCAAAGGTCTGGCGTGGCGAACGTGCATCGTAAAAGTCTGGCGAGCACCAGATGGCGCCGCCGATGCCGCCCCCGGGCCTGCGGAAGGAGACTTTTCCGCCCGGGGGCGAAAGCGAGCGCGGCGGGTTTTTGTAGAGGCAGCCGCCGCCTGTGAAGTTGTAGCCGTGATAGGTCGCGATCGGTAGTTTGTACAGGATTTTGCTTTCGCCTGCCCCACGCACTACGAACAGGATGGCGGCGGAGTCTGCCGCCAGCGACAGGCGCGCGCCACGGCCCTCGTCGAGGAAGGCAAGGTAGACGGCGGACGGCCAGATGCCATGCAGGCGACACGGATAGGAAGGCCAGTCCCAGTCGTCGGCGGCGCCGCGCGGTGCTGCACATTTTCCTGGCAACCAGTCGGTCGCGTGAACTGGAACGAGTTTATCGGTCCAGCGGTAAAACAGCACCCGGAACCGGCGCGACGTGGTGGAGATGTGCAAAACCAGCGTGTCGCCAGGGCCGATGCTGGCGCTGGCTGGATACCCGGCGATCATGGGCGGTCCAGTTTTTTCAGCCAACCGCTTGCGGCTCGACCCGTTTGCGGATCAGGTACGGCGGCATCGCCAGCGCGTGCATCGGCGTTCGGCGGAATGTTTCGACCGCTTCAGCCGGCGTCTCGACGATCGGTTCCTCCTTGCGGTTGAATGAGGTGTTGAGCAGCACCGGCACGCCCGTTCGCGCATCGAATGCGTTCAACAGCGCCCATAACAAAGGATCGTCGCTGTCGCTCACTGTCTGCAGCCGCGCGGTAAAGTCAACGTGGGTTATCGCCGGAACGACTGGCGCGGCGTCCTGCCTGACCGGCGCGGCGAACTGCATGAACGGCGACGGCCGGTGAATGCCGAAGTATTCGTCCGCGCGGTCCAGCAACACCACCGGCGCGAGTGGACGGAACCATTCGCGCTGCTTGACCTGCGAATTGATCCAGTCGCGCATTTGCTCGTTGCGTGGATCGCCCAGGATGCTGCGGTGTCCCAGCGCGCGCGGCCCGAATTCGCTGCGCCCCTGGTACAAGCCAATGACCTTCGCGTCGCACAGCAGGTCGACAAGCCGGGTGCACATCGCGGGCAGTTCGTCGATGCGCTCGGCCACCAGGTCGTCGGCATCGGCGACCGCGCGGTCGATATCGGCTTGCTGCGGTTCCGGCCCGAGGTAATCGTGCTGCCAGCGGTAGTCGCAGCGCGCCCCTGCCAGTTCGGTCAGCCCGTACACCGCGCAGCCGAGTGCGGTGCCCGCGTCGCTTGGCGCAGGCGGAATGAAGACGCGTTTGAATGGCGTTTCGCGCAGCAGCCGGTCGTTGGCCGAGCAATTGAGTGCGGTGCCGCCTGCAAAACACAGGTTGTCCGCGCCGGTCTGCCGGTGTAGCCAGCGCGCGACTTCCAGCAGCGCTTCTTCAAAGGCATGCTGGCCCGCCGCCGCCAGGTTGGCGATGCTGGCGAAGCTGCTGTCTTGCGCGCTTGTGTAACGGAACCGGCCACGCTCGCGCAGCACCTCGCGCCATTTCGGCGGAATGTTCACGTGCGCCCCGTAGACGTCCAGCGGTGGCATGCCCGCTGCGGCCGGATCGCCGTGCGGCGCCAGTCCCATGACCTTGCCTTCGTTACCTTCGCCAGGGAATATCGCTTGCGTCAGCATGAAATAGAACATGCCCAGCCCCACAAGCCGTCCGTTGTCGCAGTCCCACATCTGCTTGCCGATGCATTCGACACGCTTGCGGTCCGCGCGGTAGAACGACGACACTTCACGCCAGTGGCCGGGCACTTCGGAGGTGCCGCTCCATCGCTCGGTGAACGAGGCGGCCGGGCTGCCCTGGCCGTCGACGATCATTACCGCGGCGTCGGGGAAGGGGGACGGATGGAACACGCTGTACGCGTGCGCGAGATGGTGCGACACGTACGCGCGCTTGTAGCCTGGCGCGAAGCGCAGCGTTCCGGCCAGCTCCTCCTCGTATTCGGCCAGCTTGCCGAATTCATTGTCGGACGAATAGCACTCGACCAGCACGTCAATGTCGCGGTCCAGCCCAGGAAGGCGGGGCAGGTAGATGCCGCCGATGTCGCCGGTTTTGCCCCAGTGGTGCTTCTTGCGGCTGAGCCGTTCCTTTTGGATAGCCCACAGGATTGTGGAGCCCTGCATGAGGCATGCGCTGGCGTCCTGCGTGCGGTTAATGCCGAGTACTAGCGGTTGTTTTTCCATTTTTGTCTCGTCTCGGAACGGCTGGCTTCAGTTATACGGGTTGGAGCAGGGATGGACGGAATAGTTCGGTTCGATTTGCCGCGATCAGCGGTATGATGGGCACTCATGTTCATCGAAAATGTTCTCGGCATGCTTAAAACTCCACAGTCATTCACCGCCGTCATTGATGCCCGTCCGCACCCGGATCCCATCAGCTTTGTCTTCAATGCTGGACGGCTGCTGGTGCGCTCCGCCGATCTGTCATCGCCCGGTGATGTGCCGGTGCTTGAAGCTGCCGGCGCCGATCTTGCACACATGCAGCCGGTCGGCATGTTCAACGGCCGCTATTGCCAGGCGACGTGGTCCGATGGCGACCTTGCCGCACCCGAAGGGCATGAGTGGCGCGGCCTGCGCTCTCTGTTTGGCGCGGTCGACGAGGAGACGCTGGCAGTGGCCGGGCGCGCGGGACAGATCGCCGAATGGGCGCGCACGCACCGTTTCTGCGGCGCCTGCGCCTCGCCGATGGAGCGCGTGGCCGGTGAGCGCTGCTTCAGGTGCACCAGCTGCCGGATGGTTGCCTATCCGCGCATTTCGCCGGCGATGATGGTCTTGATCCGCAAGGGCGACTCCTACCTGATGGCGATGCACACGCAGTCGCCGAGCAAGCGCTTTACGCCGCTGGCGGGCTTTCTGGAGGCGGGGGAGTCGATCGAAGAGGCAGTGCACCGCGAGGTGTATGAAGAGGTCGGGCTGCGCGTGCACAATCTGAAGTATTTTTCGAGCCAGTCGTGGCCGTTTCCGCATTCGCTGATGATCGCGTTTACTGCCGATTATCTTGATGGCGAAATCCGCATCGATACCAACGAGCTGTCCGAGGCACGCTGGTTCGGGCCGGATGACGAATGGCCCGAACGGGTGCCGCACATGTCGGTATCAAGCGTGCTGGTCGACGCCCACCGGCCGCGCGTCTGACGTTTCCTTCTTGGCCTGGTCCGGTTTTTCACCGGTGCCGCGGATCTGCACGGTGCGTTGCAGCAGGTCGAACCAGAACGGCGCGCCAAACACCGCCGTCGACGCGGTCAGCAGCCAGCCCGCGATCTGCATCGCGAACGCACCATCCAGCCGGGTGGGGAAGCTTTGCCAGCCGATCGGCAGCGTCATCAGGGCATTGACGCCGCCCTTTTCCAGCGCTTCGACCGAGAATTGCGCCGCCAGCGCCGGCTGCTGCCACAGCGTGCGGAACAGGTGGATGCTGTCGATATTGAACAGGATTGCCAGCAGCAGCGACAGCGCCAGGCTGACCATCAGCGCCTTGCGCTTGTAGGCGCCTGACACGCGTTCCATGGCGGTGTCGAACCAGCCGGCGATGCCCGCCTGCAGCTTGGCCAGGTCGCCGCCGGCCTGCTGGTAGATGCTTTGCAGCGCGCGCCTCACCTGCTGGTCGCCGACGGCGTCGATGTCGCGGCCAAGCTGGTCCCAGTTTCCGGGGATACTCTGGATAGTATCCAGCATGGCAATCGCGAACATTTTGGGTTCTATGTACGATGGCTTGAACTTCAATGCGCGCTCGTCGGCGGCGGTGCCGTCGTCGTGCGGATTGACCAGCGCGTGGGTGTACAGCGCGCGCGCCAGGCCGTCGTAGTGCGGGTCGTTGAGCATGGTCTTGACGCCGCCCAGCAGCGTGCGCGCGCGCAGGCGCAGCAGCGAGGCCAGCGCCTCCTGCAAGGTGCTGACGATGAGTGCGACGGATGCGTAGCAGAACGTGAGGCCGATGGCCACTTCCAGTACAGTGCTTCCAAACATGGCTTTCTCCCGGTAGGACCGACATTGCCTACGCTAGCGCTGTCCGACGGCGGATGAGTCCGGTTAGCGCAAGAAAGCGGACTATTGCCCCCGTGAATCCTCGGGCGGATGGCCGGTAGGCCCCGCGCATTTTCTATATACTGTCGGCAATCGAAATATTTAGGATTGAAAAAAATGTCCAACGAAGCCTTCTCCGAGCAAGACTGGCGCCGCCTGCTGTCCAGCCTGGGTGAAGACCCTGACCGTCCGGGACTGGTGGAAACGCCGCACCGGGTGTCCAAGGCGTGGAAGCACTGGACCTCGGGCTACGGCCAGGATCCGGTCGAGCTGCTGAAGGCTTTCGAGGACGGCGCCGAGCAATACAACGAGCTGATCGTGGTGCGCGGCATCCCGGTCTACAGCCACTGCGAGCACCACCTTGCGCCCTTCTTCGGCAAGGCAACCATTGGCTATCTGCCGAATGGCAAGATCGTCGGCCTGTCGAAGCTGACGCGCCTGGTTGACTGTTTCTCCAAGCGCCTGCAGGTGCAGGAACGCATGACGATCCAGATTGCCAATGCGCTGATGGAAGTGCTGGAACCGAAGGCAGTCGGCGTCGTCATCAAGTGCCGCCACCTGTGCATGGAAAGCCGCGGTATCCGCACGCCGGGCGAAGAAACCATTACCTCGGCGATGCTGGGCGAACTGCAGCCTAACCTGGGGCTGCGCACCGAGTTCCTCGCGCTGGCGCGCGACGCCTGACCGGTATGGGCGAGGTCGACTGGTTCAGCGGCGCGCCGGCCGTGGCCTTCGCCCAGGCGCGTGACGCGGGCAAGCCGCTGTTCCTGTACTGGGGCGCCAGCTGGTGCCCGCCGTGCAATCGCCTGCGCGCCGTCACCTTCGCCCGGCCCGATTTCGCCGCGCTCGCACCGTCATTTGTCGCGCTGCATGTCGACGGCGATGCTGCCGGCGCGCAGCAGTTCGCCGCTCAATACAAGCTCAACAGCTATCCGACGCTGGTGGTGTTCCGCGCCGACGGCGCCGAGGTCACGCGCCTGCCGTGCGAGCTGTCGGGCGGCCGCTTCGTCACCACGCTCGGCCTGGCTCTCCAGGCCCGCTACACGGTTGCCGAATCGCTTAGCGCCGCCCTGTCGCGCGAACGCCCGCTGTCGGACGACGAGTGGCACATGCTCAGCTTCTACTCCTGGGACACCGACGAACACCAGGTCCTGAAAAACCTCGACTACGCGGCCGCTCTGGCCAGCATGACGCGCGCCTGCACGCTGCCGGACGCAGCCCTGCGCCTCGAGTGGCATGCGCTGCATGCGGCGGCCATGGGCGGCAAGGCCGGCATCGACCAGCGCACCGTCATTGCGCGCATCTGCGCTGCGCTGGCCGATCCGAAAACGGTGTGCGCGCGGATGGACCTGGTGATCACCTACGCGGTCGACCTGGTCCGTTTCCTCACCGAGCCCGGCACGGAAGCGCGCGATGCGTTTGCCCAGGCATGGGCCGGCGCGCTCGACGCGCTCGAAGCGGATCCGACGCTGAGCCTGGCTGACCAGTTGTCCGCCCTGCGGGTGCGGGTGCGGCTGGCGCGCCTCGGCGCTCCGCTCGACAACATGGCCGCGCACGTGCGCTCCCGGGTGGGAGCGGCGTTCTCCGAGGTGCTCGAACCGGCGCTGCGCCATACGGTACTGAACACCGCGGCGGGAATCTTGTCGGATGCTTCTCTCCTGGATGAGGCCGAAGCGCTGCTCGTGGCCGAGCTGGAGAATTCGCACTCGCCGTTCTACTTCATGCACAACCTCGCCACGATCGCCAAGAAGCGTGGCGATCCGGCACGCGCGATGGACTGGTACGAGCATGCGTGGGACCGCGCATCGGGTTCGGCGACCCGCCTGCAGTGGGGCGCCACCTACATGCAGGGCCTGCTCGATTTCGCCCCGTACGACGTCGCGCGTATCGACCGCCTGTCGACGCAGCTGATCGATGAACTGTCCGGCATGGAGGACGCGTCGTTCCAGCGCAATGGCCGGCAGCTCAGGCAGATCGCCAACCGGCTCGGCACCTGGAACGGCCGCAGCGAGCCAGCCGCGTCGTTGCGCCGGATGACCGGCCGCATGGCGGGCTAGGCCGGTCTTCGCCCCGCGCGCGGGCATCTGATCTTAATGAAATTCCAGGCGGCGTGGCCGGCAAAGGGAACCTGTTCCTTATTTTTGTCTCAAATGGTCAATGGAGACGAATGCAATGGCCAGACCGGAATTCGCGACTGACATATCGCGCGAAGAATTCGAAGCCGTGCGCGGCATGCTGGAGGCGGCGCGCCGCAAGACCCGGCCACGCAAGCATGACCTGTACGACGTCTTCAACGCGATGCTGTACTTCCTGCACAGCGGCAGCGCGTGGCGCAGCCTGCCGAAGGAGTTCCCGCCGTGGCGGACGGTGCACGAGTATTTCACGCAATGGACGATGACGCGCGAAGGCGAAAAGTCGCTGCTTGAGCTGGCGCTCGAGAAGGCTGGGCGGCCCGATGCGGTCGCGCGCCTGAAGGAGCTGCTGGGCAGGCGGGTGTTGTGAGCCATCCGCCATGCGCAAGTCGTTAGGTCCCCGCCGCCTTTTCAAACACAAACTTGTCCTCACCCATCCGGAACACTCCAACCGGCTGCCCAAGCGCGTTTGGCGCCGGCTTCGGCAACAAGGTGCAATTCTGCGTTTCCACCTGCCACAACCTTGATCCCGCCCGGAAACTGTAGACGTTCTCGCCCGCGGCAAACAACTCCAGCTCCAGCTCGCCCTCGGGCAGCTCGCCAAAATTGAACTGCCGCTGGCAATCGGGCCAGCGCGCGGCGACGACGGTCACGCCGACCTCGTTCTTCCAGAAATAATCCTGCGCCACGCGTACCGACAGCGTGTGCTCGTTGCCGTTGATGTAGTGCGACGCCGAGTCCTTGATGCAGCCCGCCAGCAACAGCGGCGCCAGTAGTACCCATGTCCTGCGCATGTGATCTTCCCGTGAAAGTAGTCTGCGCAGTATAAGGTGCGAGTTGCGGCCAGTGCAACAAACCTCAGAACTCGGTCCCGAGGGTGATCGCGGCCATGCGGTGACGCGGCACCGGAATCGAAGACCGGAATTCGCGCGAGCGGCGGGTAGCTTTGAACTGGATGAACCACGGCCCGTGGTTGGCGCTGCGCGTGTTGGGGAAGTCCATCCGCGTACCGACGATCAGGTCAGTGACAAAATTGCGGCGCTTCACGCTGGGATCATCGCGGAACAGGCGGCCATCGAGGAAGATGTTGCGCCCCGTGAGCCGCGTTTCGACGGCGCCGAACGCGGTGCATTGGAGCCATTTCAGCATGCAGGTGGTCGTCCCGAACGACTTCTTCGCCAGCTTGTTGCCGATTCCCGGAGGCGGCGGCGAGACTGCCGGCAGGTCCTTGCCGATCACCACCGCCAGCCCGGCGGCCGCGTAGCTCATGGTGTTGCCCGCGGCGAGGCGCCAGTAGCCGGCGGTGTTCATTTGCACGTCGCCGGGCAGGTCGATCGATAATCCTTCCAGCGCCATGCGGCGCTCGACGCTGGCCATCACCGCGAGCGACCCGCCGATCTCGTTGTGCCAGCCCACGGGACGCGGGCGGTCCCTGATCTTGTGGATCAGTTTCTGCGCCTCTTCCGCCATGGCAGGCGGTCCCGTGACGCCGACCTGGGCGGTGAGCGTGGTCAGCGTGCGATCGTCTGGCGACAACAGCGCATAGGATTGCTCGACGTACAGCAGGCCCGCCCAGGGCCGGTCTTCCGGCTGGGGCGCGGCGATGGTGATATTGCTCGGGGTGTACATCAACTGGCCGTAGTTGGTCTGGCTGGTCAGCAGGGTGCTGTCGGCGCAGCCGAACCAGCCGCAGGCGCGCCTCGTCAGGGCCCGGGCGAAGTCGCCGCGCTGGTCGCGCGAACGCTTGATCGACAGCTGCACGCCGTTGGTATAAAAACGGTCCGTATCGAAAAACGAATCGTTTTCGTAAGTCCCGAAATGCACGGTTTCCTGGGTTGGACCGGGATCCTGCGCCTGTGCTGGGGAAGGTGCGGCAAGAAGAACCGGCGCCAGCGCCGCAGCGCCGGCCCACGCGCGCGGGTGCGAGGAGAACAGCGACATGGCCGCACCGCCTTTCCGTTTCGTGACTACTGATCAGTCCGATTGTAGGCGTGCAACTTGCACCGCTTTTGCGGTGGCTCATATCCGTGACCTAAACTTCAGGTGTCCTGCATACCCCTCCGGCCCTTCGGCCAGTAGCGGTGCAGCAGCGGCGTGACGCTGGATCCGTGCACGATAATCGACAGGATGATGGTCACCACGGTGAACTGGATAAGGTCCTTGGCCAGATGGTGGGGCAGCCCGTGGTTGATGGCGAACATCAGGTAATACACCGAGCCGATGCCGCGCACGCCAAACCAGCCGGTGATCGAACGCACCCGCATGGAGGCGTTCGACCCGGCAAGGCCGACCATGATGCTCAACGGCCGGGCAATAACAAACAGGAACACCGCGATGCTGACCGAGCGCCAGTTGAAGTCGGTGAGCGAAACCATGCCGCCCAGCAGCAGCACCAGGGTCAGTTCCGACAGGCGCTCGAGGTGCTCCTTGAACACCAGCGATTCGCCGCTGACGGTCAGCGGGACTTCGTGCTCTTCGCCGGTAACGCTTTCCTCGACTTTGTCGGCCACAAGCAGGCCCTGCCGGTCCTTGTGCGCGCCCGACAGGATCAGTTCAGTCTGGCGCAAGGCCACGCCGGCGAAGAAGACGGCAAGGAATCCCCACGCGTGCGCCATCACCGTCAGGCCGTAGACCACGCCGATCAGGCCGAGGGCGACCAGGTCGTCGAGCACCTCATGCTTCGGTTCACGGTTGCGCAGCTGCCAGCCAATCCTGCCGAGCAGCGCGCCGCCGGCGATGCCGATGGCGATCGCCGCCAGGGTGGCCCAAAGCACATCGACAGCAAACCAGCGCCAGCCGAAGTCGCCGAGCTCGTGCGCCCCGAGCAGGCCAAGGCCCAGCATCACGAACGGGAAGGCCGAGCCATCGTTCATGCCCGCCTCGGAGGTCAGGGCGAAGCGCAGCTGGTCGCGGTCGCCCGCATGCTGGATCTGGACATCGGTGGCAAGCACAGGATCGGTCGGCGCCAGGATACCCCCCAGCAGGATGGCCGCGCCGAGAGGCAGTCCAATGACGAAATAAGCGAACGCGGCGATCAGGCCGACCGTCAGCGACATCGACACCCAGGCCATGCGGAATGGCGTCGCCCAGCGCTTGCGCGTAATTGGCACCGGCATTTTCACGCCTGCGGAAAAGAGCGAAATCAGCACCGCGATCTCGGTCAGCGTTTCCAGCAGGTGCGATTGTTCCAGGGGATTGATGGAAAACACGTTCAGCGCCATCGGGCCGAGGATAAGACCGACCGCCAGGTAGACGATGGCGGACGATACGGGCAGGCGTGAAATGGAGGTCGCGGCGAGTCCGCGCGCCAGCATCAGGCAGCCGATGAGGATGAACCAGTGAATTACTGTCATGTGAATTTTGCCGATGTGCTAATTGCTCATCGTACAGGCCGTATTAAAGTCGATCCGTTCGATTGCACACAGAACACTTCGTACGTGGCGTCTAATCCAGCCGGGCACCGTGCCGGGGCATTTTTTGCGATCATGATGGCAAGCAGCGTAACGCGGAGAAATGAATGAAGAACGACACCACCTACGAGGTCATCAATAACGAAGGTGGCCGCCCGATCAAGATGTGGACCAAAGGCGTTCCCGTGGAAGAGGCCGCCAAGCAGCAACTGGCCAACACCGCCAAGTTGCCGTTCATCTACAAACACGTCGCCGTCATGCCTGATGTGCACTTGGGCAAGGGCTCGACCATCGGCAGCGTCATCCCCACGCTCGGCGCGGTGATCCCGGCGGCGGTGGGCGTCGACATTGGCTGCGGCATGATGGCCGCGAAGACGACGCTGAGCGCGAACGACCTGCCCGACAGCCTTGGAAAGCTGCGCAGTGCCATCGAGCAGGCCATCCCGCATGGCATGTCGCCGAAGACACGCAGCTTCAAGGGCGCGGACAAGGGATCGTGGAGCAAGGCGCCATCGGCGGTGGATGCGGGCTGGCTGCAGCTGAAGGACGAGTTCGACGAAATCTGCCGCAAGCGCCCGAACCTGAAGAACACCAACAACTACAAGCACCTCGGCACGCTGGGCAGCGGCAACCATTTCGTCGAAGTCTGCCTCGATGAGGAAGGTTTCGTCTGGCTGATGCTGCACTCCGGATCGCGCGGCGTGGGCAACGCGATCGGCACCCAGTTCATCGAGCTGGCCAAACAGGACATGCGCAAGCACCACATCAACCTGCCCGACCAGGACCTGGCGTACCTGTCCGAAGGCACGCAGCATTTCGACGATTACATCCAGGCGGTGGGCTGGGCGCAGAAGTTCGCGCGCATCAACCGCGAAGTGATGATGCAGAACCTTATTGCCGCGCTGCGCACCGTGATCACCAAGCCGTTCGAGACCCATGTCGAGGCAGTCAACTGCCACCACAACTATGTGCAGAAGGAAGAGCATTTCGGCCGGGACGTGCTGGTGACGCGCAAGGGAGCGGTGTCGGCGCGGCCGGGCGAGCTGGGGATTATCCCCGGATCGATGGGCGCGAAGAGTTTTATCGTGCGCGGCAAGGGCAACCCGGAAAGTTTCAACAGCTGCAGCCACGGCGCCGGCCGCATCATGAGCCGGACCGAAGCGAAACGCCGCTTCACCGTCGAAGACCACGTGGGTGCAACGAAGGGCGTCGAATGCCGCAAGGACGCGGCGGTGATCGACGAGATTCCGATGGCCTACAAGGACATCGAAGCGGTGATGCACGCCCAGCGCGAGCTGGTGGAGGTGGTGCACACCTTAAAACAGGTCGTTTGCGTCAAAGGTTGAAGCAAGGTGGCGTGGCGGCATTGGCGCCTAGCGCTGGTATGCGCCCACATCATACGCCGCCAGCTTCCGCGCCTTGCCGTTGATATCCACGGGTGGCGTTTGCGCAGAAATACCCTTGCCAATGCCGGGCGAATTCGGCAACAGGCGCAGGTCCACTTTGCCGTTCTTCGAATAGCTGACAAACTGCGGCGCCGCTGCAATCGTGCCCGTATGCTTGAGCCCATTGCGCAGCCCCCAGTCCGCCGTCGCATTCTGGAACACCAGGTTATTGCGATAGGTATTGTTTTTTCCCGTTGAACCATGCTCGGTAACGCCGGTCTTGTTATCGAACACGATGTTGTTGTGCACGCTCGTGTAATCGTTCGGCCCCTTGGTGTGATAGAAGTCGCCCCCGCCGACGAGGATGCCCGCGGTGGAACCTACCACCGTATTGTTCGAGATGGTGGCGCGATTGGCGTCATGCCAGAGCTGGATGCCTGCGCCGCCGATGGCGTACAACACGTTGTTCTGCACCCGGCCAGTGGTATTCAGGTAAATCCCTTTTGAAAACTTGCAGCCCGCAGTGCCGATGTTGTGCACGCTGTTGCCGATGACGTCGGAATTGATACCGCGGTAATAGCTGTCGACCCCGATCCCGGAACTGCCGGCCGCGCCGCACGGGCTTTTCTCGCCGATGTGCCGCACCTGGTTGTTGCGGATCGAAACGTGCGAACCACCGTTATAGATGCCGTGCAGCCAAGGCGTACCGGTCGTCGACCCGCGCCCGTCGATAGTAAAGCCGACGATGTCGACGTAGCTGCCGCGGTTGTCCCAGGCAGTGTTATTGCCCGACTTCACGGGAGGAACAATCCGCGCGCCTCCCTTGACGGTCGACACGTACACGATGCGCGCGTTTGCTTCGCCACTCATCGTGGTGCGGAAGCCACCTGCATAGGTTCCCTTGCCAACGTGAACGGTAGTACCCGGCAGCGCGATTTTGGCCGCGTGCTCGATGGTTTGGAAAGGGGATTCTTCGGTGCCGGGATTGCTGTTGGAGCCATCCGGCGAGACGTAGTAGTTGTATTTGCTGGCTGGCGCTGGTTTGCTATCCGCTGGTCGCGCCGCGGTGGCTTGCGGCACCAGGATCAGAAGTCCGGCCCCCACCACGGCGCCGGTCCAGGCATGTCTGGCAGAACGGAAGAGTGAAGTCATAGGATGGATCCTCGCAGTCAAGCCGCTGACCGTCGGGACGGTCACGCGAACGACGAGCGGAGGTCTGAACAGACCTCCGCAAAAGCTGGAGGCGGGTGTTGGAATCGAACCAACTTAGCCAGCTGTGCAGGCCGGCGCATTGCCATTTTGCTACCCCGCCAATGAGATTCAGTTTGTACCTTTGGGCCCGCTGGCGATGTACGTGGATCAAACTTTGGATTGATCTCGCGCAAGTGCCGTGAACACTGCCAAGTCGTGAAGGAAACTCAAAGCTTGCAGTCAGGCTACCGAGCGCGCGTAAAGATATTACACGGCTAGACTCTCCCCATCCCGGGGAAACCACTCCGGCATCGTCCACTGTTCATGGAGATCGAAATGCTGAAAACAAAACTGATGAAGACCCTGCTGAGTGCAACCATTCTTGCTGCTTTCGCCGCCCCGATGGCCGCGTCGGCCCAGGCACCGGCCGCCGGCATGAATACGCCGGCTGCCAGCGCGCTGAACAAGGCTGACCAGAAAATCGTGATGGACATGGCGCGCGCCAACATGGCCGAAGTCGAGGCGGGCAAGATGGCCGTCAGCAAATCGCAGAATGCCGAAGTAAAGGCGTACGCCCAGCGCATGATCGACGACTACACCAAGGCCTTGAACGACGTCACCACGCTGGCGCAAACCAAGGGCGTGACGCTGCCGACCGAGGTCGATGCGAAGCACAAGGCGATGGCTGCCAAGCTCGGCAAGTTGGAAGGTGAAGCGTTCGACCGCGAGTACATGAAGCAGGCGGGCGTAGCCGACCACACCAAAGTGCACGCGATGCTGAAGAAGGACTCGGCACGCGCGAAAGACCCGGACGTGAAAGCGCTTGCGATGAAGATGATGCCGACGGTCGAGGAACACCTGACCACGGCCAAGGGCATGCCGATGACGTCGACCAAGGGTGGCGGCAAGAGCACGCCCAAGGGAACCAAGCCACCGGTAAGCGGCGACACGTCGGGAGCCTCCGGAACGATGGGAAGCACGGGCACAAATCCACCTGTGACGGGAGAGCCCAACGCAACGACGCGCTAACGTAGCGAGCGGTGCGAGGGAGGTAGGGCGTATCGATGGACTCCTGCTTCGGCTGGTCTGATGACCAGCCGAAACGAAGTTACCGGCCCGACAGCAGATACTTCAGATACGCCCCCTGGCCGTGGAAGATCGCACTCTCATCGACGAGTCCCTCTTTCCGATAAATCTCATGCACCTTCGGCAGGTTCGCAAACGACACCCCCGGATGCATGTGATGGTAAGCGTGCAGCCCGAAATTCAAATCAGGCATCAGCGCGCGCTGCCACCACTTTAGCTGGATCAGCGGGGTGGTTTCATGGATGGTGCCATTCTCGATGTTGTACTGATGCTCGCAGACCGCGATCCATCGCACCATCAGCTGCGTCACCGTCATGGCCGGGATCACCCAGTAGATGAAGAAGACTGTCCAGCCACCGACCGCGGTTAATACAGCCGCCGCCACGGTAAAGAACGCGATACGCAGCCACTTGGGCGATGGATTGCGCCGCTCGAACTCAGTGGTGCGCGGCGCAGTTTTACCGCGGATCAGGCGAATCAGGTTCATCGCGGTCAGGTCCTTCACCGCGATTATCACCAGCTGGCCAAGCGTCTTCGGGAAAGTCCATTCGTCGCCGGCCTTCCGGAGAAAGTCCGGGTCATCTTTCGTGAAGCAGTACTTATGGTGCGACAGATGCACCTTGGCGTAGTCCTCGACGGTCGTCACGAACAGCGGATACACCGCAAACAGGTTAATGAACCAATCCGCATATTTGCTGCGCATGCCCAGGCGGTGCACCTGTTCGTGCAGCAGCAGGGCCAGCGCCATCTGCCGCGTGCCGATCAGGAAAATGCAAAACAGCGTCACCGCGAGATTATCGAAATACACGCCGGCCGCAACGAAGGCCGCTATCGAAGCCCAGGTGAACAACAGCTCCGCCGCAAACCGTCCCGGCCGCGCCCCGGAGAGCGCCATGATTTCCCGGCGCGCCGCCGGTGACAATGCCGACGCCTCCGCCAGGACCGCAGGTTTTAGCGGCTTTGCGGTAACTGAAGGGGCTGGCGCGAAGAGAGCGGTGCTTTGCGTGGTCATGATTGTGTCCGGAGCGGGGTAATTGAAGCCTGCCGCCATGATGACGCAACTGCAACTTCTCCGATCCGTTGAAGATCGCTGGCATTCCGTCTTACTAAATTAATTAGATTCTCGACAACTGACACTTCCAGGCCTTTTTGAGACTCGCCAAGGTGCGCCCCCGGTAGTTTCCAAAAAACACCACCTTTGTTACATAGTACGTTTATTTGCGCCTAGGAAACAAGTATATTGGCTTCGGAGTTTCTTAATTGTCCGGGCCAGACAGGGATGTCGGCCAATCGTTATCGAAAGCATCGCTTTTAAAGCGATATTCAGTGAACTAGCCAGAAAGGGTAAATCATGACGTTTTTTGAGTCGATCAAGACCTGTTATTCCAAATATGCCGACTTTAACGGTTGCGCATCCCGGTCCGAATTTTGGTGGTACATGCTGTTTTATTTTCTCGCCCTGATCGCGTGTGCGATGATCAGCGAAGTGCTGTACGGCCTGTTCGCATTGGCCAACTTGCTGCCGACTATCGCGGTTACTGCGCGCCGCTTGCACGACACCGACCGCAGCGGTTGGCTTCAACTCATCGGAATAATTCCGCTGGTCGGCTGGATTTTCGTCCTGATCTGGTACACCCAGGATTCGAAGACGCCGAACCGCTTCTGTACTCCGGCCGACGTCGGTGTGCAAGGCGGCGCGCTGAACTAAGAACGGCGCCGCATTGACTGGCCAGTAAAGCTGGGCGGTTTCGATTGCAAAGCATTAAAGGGCTGGGTCCTGTACTGCACAGGACTCAGCCCTTTTAGTTTCATCTTCGTGCGGCGGTAAATGCCTTCACGCCGCTGCAGCGTCCAATTATTTCGATGGATCGTTCTCGTCGTTCAGCGCAAGCTGCTGGCCATCTTCTGTCACCACATCACCGTTGAACACGATCGCACTCGTGCCGCCCATCTTTGGCAGCGTCATGATGATGGTGTCATCCGTCTGGGCGAAGGTTCCCTGCGCGGAGCAGGTGCCGAACAGCGGCGATCTCTTCATGCCCGAACCATCCGCCACCAGGAAGTAAAACAGCGTTTCGCAGCTGTTGCCACGGCCGCCGCTGCTTGCCATCAGAACAGCTTCACGCGAGTTCGACAATTTGAAGCTGCGTACCGGGAACTGGTAAGGCGCGTCGTCACCGGAAAATAGCGGTGCCCCGTTGAGGGTGAGGCTGCGTTCGCCGTCTGCGGAGGTAACGCGGGCCAGCTGCCCGGCGAGGGTGTTCACGGCGGAAGGCAGGCCGTCGGCGTTACTGTCGATGAGACCGCTTTCGCTATAGCTCGCTTGCGGCGCAACGGTCGCTTGCTGGACAGGGCTTGCCTCGGTCCCTGCCACGGCTTGCTCGATCGATGCGTTCAACTCAGCTGCCGCGCGCGCCCGGGTGACGTAGTCCTGGTATGCCGGGATCGCGATTGCCGCCAGTATTCCCAGAACGAACATGCCCCCGATGAGGCCGACGCCCCATTGCGACCACTTCTTCTGGACACGGTTGAAGTGTTCGACGCTATCCCATTTGTCGTTTTTCCACGCCATCTCACGGCCCTTGATTCCAAGCCAGATGGCTACGCCGAAGCCAACGTACGGGACCAGCGCCAACAGTCCGACCCAGGTGCGATTTCCGATTGCCCAGATCCAGGACAAGAGAAATGCACCCCAGCTCCAGCCCTTTACGCCTTCAGGAATATCGTCGCTGCCAGACGAGCCTCCGGCCCTGGCGGAAGCCTGCACCTGGTGGACCGCCGGCGGCGCGGCCGGCTTGAAACCGGTTCCGGGTGCCGAAGTATCTGCTTTCAGGGCTTTCCCACACTGCTTACAAAATGCGCTATCGGCCGGGTTCTCGGCGCCACATGCTGTGCAAAACATAGATTTCCTTTTTTATTAACGAGCAGGTCCAGGCGCTGCTGTCGCGATGCGCCTTTGATTTCATTTGGGGATCGGCTAAGGCTGCGCCAGGCCGACGAGTGCAAGAAGTCCGATCGACGACATAACGACCGCGGCGATAGCCATTCGCTTGCCAGCTTCCTGTGTACGGATGCTGACCACGCCGAATACGAGGCCCAGCACTGAGAACATCGCCATCCCGACGATGGTGTCCACATCTGCTTCACTCTCATCCAGGAGGGCGAGCAGCGTGAGAATGCTGAGCACGAGGCCCGCGACGGGAAGCCATAGCGTGCCCTCGCTTGCAGGTTTGGCGAGTGCTGCGGGCCCTTCCGGAACTTGTACTCCGCCACATTGCGGACAGGTCGGGGCGGAGTGGTGAATCTCTTTTCCACAATATCTGCAGAACGTCATGTGAATCCTTTGCTTAAAACTTTCGGGCAAAAGTAAACCGCTCCTAGAAGCGGTTTATTTATGTGGGCACTAGCGTCGCCTTACTTGATCAGGCGTAGCGTCATTGGATACCGGTAGGACTCGCCGTTGCTGGTCTTTACTGCCGCTACGATGCACAACACGAGATCGGCGATAAAGACGATCCACATCATGAAGATGCCGATGAGTACCAGCGCCAGCACCATGCAGAGGAAGTACGCGAGCATTACCGTAATCTGGAAATTAAGCGACTCGCGCGCATTGTCCTTGGTCATGCCGTCTTTACTGACGAGATAAACGATCAGGGGGCCGATCCACGAAGTGAATAATCCGAGGATGTGTACCAGGATCCCGAGGGTTCGGTCCTCGGAATGCTGAACTGTGTTTTCCATAATGTCCCTAGTAGTGGTTTTTATTGATTGGTCCGACAGGCATTGCTGCCGGATTTGGAAACCCAGCCTGCATAACATATCGGCCTTGATTCATTTCCTCCGAGAATCATACATACGGTTTATGTTGATCTCAAGAACTAAATGTAATTTTTGATATTTAAGGGAAACACACGGGAAGTTAACGATTGCTGCAAGATGGGAGCAGCTCGGTCGAGGGGCAAAAAAGAATGCGTCGCGGTGCTGTTGGGGCACGCGAAGTCCGCGCGGTCGTATTGACCGAAGAGACGAAGGTGCGTTCCCCGCACCAGCCGCTGGGAGGTAACGCTCGCCTCGACCCGCATTACAGATGTCGTGGCCGGGGCGAGCGGTGTGCAGTCAGTCGGTCACAACATGCCACGCATCCATGACCTTATCCCCGACCTTGTCGCCAGGTTTCTTGTCCTTGATGAAGGTGTACAGGGGTTTGCCCTTGAAGGCGAGCTGCTTCTTGCCATCGTCGCGCGTGATGACGGAATAGTCCGGCGGCGTTGGCTTGGAATCGGTAACGATCACAGGTGGCCAGTTCACCGCGCATTTGCCCGTGCAGGCGCTCTTGGTGGCGGTGTCTTTGTCGTAGGTGTAGACGGTCATGCCTTTTGAATCGACGAGCACGCCGTCGGCCATCTTGACCGGTGGAGCGTCGGCCGCATGGGCGCCGAGCGTGAAGAAGGTGAGCAGGAATGCAGTACCAAGGCTGACTGATTTCATGGGAGTCTCCTGTGAAATATCGAGTACAAGAATCGGTTGTGGTTGAACTGCCAGCCCATTCTAGCGCAGGCGCCGTTGCGTTTTTGTCCGGCGTTTCTATCCCGTGGTGCAAGACGGACCACGCAGTCAATACTGCGGATTCGTATCGTGCACGGTGAGCGAGCCAAGAAAAAGGTATCGTATCGTCTTGAGCAGTTGAACAACTTTAACAAACGAAGGAGTAGGCTATGGATTGTCCTGTATGCAAAAACGTACAACTTGTAATGTCTGACCGGCAGGGCATCGAGATTGACTACTGCCCAACCTGCCGCGGCGTGTGGCTGGACCGCGGCGAGCTGGACAAGATCATCGACCGTTCGGTACCGGGTGCCGCGCAACCGATGCAGCAACCTGTGCAGCAGCAACAAGTGCGACATGACCCGTACCAGGGACAGCATCAGCCGCAAGGGTTCGGGCATTCCCAGCCGTCGCACGGCTATCCGCACCACAAGAAAAAGAAGCGCGAAGGCTTCCTTGGCGAGCTGTTTGACTTCGACTGACTTGCGATTACGTCGTCTTTAGGAGGCAGGGCTGGATTCCGTGGAACGGATATACAGCTCGCCTTACCGCATCCCAAGAATGCCTGTCGCTCATTTATTTTTTAAATGCCGACAGTGAGATCTTGACCCACCGCAACACCCCACTTCCCATCTAGTTCAACTTAGTCGCTTCGCACGGCTGCGTCCGCCGCATTTCGCCGTGCCCGTTTTCCTAATCACGTACAGGAATAGCGCGCGATGAATCTAAATACGCTGGCCATTGAGCTATCAGGGCTCACCGACGCCAACCGGCCTATCCGGTTGCGCCTTTGGACCGAGGACGGCGTACTCAACGACGCTCTGCTGGTAAAGCGAGTGAGTGGCGTGGAAACAGTTTGCGGCGGAATCGAATACGTTCTTCTGTGCGTTTCGCCCCGGGCAGGAATACCCCTCAAGAAATTTATCGCCAATCCGGCCGAGCTGCAGTTCGTTACCGATTCGGGCGGATTACGTGCGGTGTGCGGAATAGTCGCGAGTGCGATTGAGGGACAAAGCGACGGAGGGTTGGCCCTCTACCAGTTAATCGTACGTGATGCCTTTTCGCTGTTGGAGCGAACCTGCAATACGAGGGTGTTTCGCAATGCCAGCGAAGTCGATATTACAAATACTGTTTTGCGTGAATGGCGGGACGCCAATCCGGTTGCGGCGCGCGCGTTCAACTTTGATTTCGGACGCCTGAAAAGCTACCCTCCGCGCGAATTCACGATGCAGTACAACGAGTCCAACGCGGCATTTTTGCGCCGCCTTTGGAAACGGCGCGGCATCGCCTGGTTTATACAACCCGGCGCCGCATCGGAACGCGGCAGCGGCGACGCCCCCGCTCATACCCTGGTGCTGTTCGACGACCCCATGTTCCTGAAAGAGAACGCGGCAGGCGCCGTGCGCTACCACCGGGACGACGGTACCGAGCAGCGTGACAGCATCACCGCATGGCAAGCCGTGCGCACGCTCACGCCCGGCAATACCACGCGGCGGAGCTGGGACTACGCGCAGGCCTGGTCAATGGGAAGTGACGTGGTGACCATCCAGGACCAGGGCACGCTGGGCAATCAGTTCGCCGCAAGTCTTGACGACTATCTGGTTGATGTTCCCCATGCCGGGAACGATGCCAACGACTACCGCAGCCTCGGATTGCTTCGCATGCAGCGCCACGAATATGAGGCCAAATTCTTCCAGGGGGAAGGCAGCGACCGGCAAATGTGCTGCGGAGAATGGAACGAAATCTCCGGCCATCAAGAGATCGATTCTCATCCCGTTGAGCAACGTGCGTTTGTCGTGACCGAACTGCGCGTTGAGGCCGAGAACAATCTGCCGAAAACACTTGATGAACGCGTGCGCAGGTTGTGTGCGCTGAACCACTGGGCCAGCGATACGAACGCGCTCGACCAAGCGCGCGACGAACGCGGCGTGCGTTATACGAATCGCTTTACCTGCGTCAGGCGCGGCGTTCCGATCGTGCCTGCCTACGACCCTCGCGTCGATTTACCGCGCACGGAAACGCAAACCGCAATCGTCGTCGGTCCGGCCAACGAAGAGATTCATTGCGATGAACTGGGCCGGGTCAAGGTGCGCTTCCCGGCCTGCCGTGTGGACGACCACGAGCACGCCCAGGGCGCGGGGGCATCGGACAGTGATCGCGACTCCGCGTGGATCCGCGTTTCCAGCGGCTGGGCCAGCGGCCGATTTGGCGCCGTGTCGTTACCCCGCGTGGGCGACGAGGTAGTTATTGTGTTTCTGGGGGGCGATCCGGACAAGCCCCTGATCATGGGCCGGGTGCATGGAGCGAGGACGCTACCGCCGTCCTTTAGCCACACCAGCGCTCTCCCTGGCGACCGGTACCTGTCAGGCATCAAAAGCAAGGAAGTCAATTCCCAGCGTGCTAACCAGTTACGCATGGACGATACGCCAGGCCAGATCAGCGCGCAGTTGGAAAGCGAGCACGGCCACAGTCAGCTCAACCTTGGCTACCTCACTCATCCGCGACGAAATGGCAAGGCCGACGCGCGCGGCGAGGGAGCGGAACTACGCACAGACAAGTCAGTGGCGATACGGGGCGCACAAGGCGTGCTGATCAGTGCAGAGTCGTGCCTGCGCGCGGTGGGCAGCCAGCTGGAACGCGACGGACTGAACGGCCTTGCGGAAGCACTCATCATCGTGCAACAGCAGCTCACCAAGCTGGCTGAAACCCACAACGCGGATGCATCGGACGGCAAGCCCCTGTCGCAGCTAGTTACCGACGTGAAGCAGTGGGAATCGCACAGTAATCCAAATGGCGCCAAGTCGGACGGGGACGGGGGCAAGCCCGTCGTAGCCATTGAGGCGCCCGCCGGCATGCTGCTCGGCAGTCAGGCCAACGTATCGATTGGGGCGCAAACCCACGTCGACGTCGTAAGTGTGGGCAACACACAACTCTCCGCCGGCCGCAAATTGCTAATGCATGCGATGCAAAACATCGGACTGTTCGCACACAAGCTTGGCATAAAGCTGATCGCGGGAAGTGGCAAGGTGGAGATGCAGGCCCATGACGACAACATCGAACTCACCGCGGCCAAACGTATTGTTCTGGTGGCATCCGAAGAAATCGTAATCCAGGCGCCCAAGCTGACAATCGTTACGCAAGGCGCTCAAGCAGCATTCGGTGGCGGAAAGATCGCACAACAGTGCTCCGGCGAATTTGGGGTTAAGTCAGCCAATGTTGCGTTCACCGGTGGGGGAGATGGCAATGCCGAACCCTTGAAGTTACCCCAGAGTGTGGCTTCGCATGATCAACGCGTGCGTCTGACCGACTACAACACAGGCGAACCCCTGGCCGATCAACGCTATCGGGCGACGCTTGAGGATGGCCAGGTTATCGAAGGCACGACTAATGCCGAAGGCTTAACTGAAACGTTCAAGTCATCAGTTCCTTTTGGGCGTTACACCATTGAAGCAATTTTTGAATCTGACTCCTGAGCCCTGCGGACACGCTTTTTCACTCAGAGGACATATGGCAAACGACCAGAATTTCGCTGGATATAAGCTTCCGACCCAACCTGCGCTAAAACGAAGTCGTCAAACTGACGGATTTCTCACGCCGACGGAAGACAAGATCGCGCAAGTCCACAGCCTCCTGCCGCGGCGAGTACTTCCCATCATCTTTCTGCCAGGAATAATGGGATCGAACCTTCGTATGAAACCCGAGCGGCAGCAGGACATGGGCCGCGAGAACAATATCGCGTGGAGACCAGATAGCCTTGATCAGTCGAGAGTTCTCCTTGAAGCCAGCGCAGCCACACGCCAGTTACAGCTCGACCCGAACCTCACCGAAGTCGATGAGTACGACCCTGTTACTAATCCGACGGGAAATGCGCATGAGACAGCCGATGAGCGGCATGAGGATGTTGAGATCAAGCTCTGGTATACCTTGGGAGTTGGCATTGATACCCCACTCTTGATGGACGACCCGTTCACCGCTAAACAACGCAAATTGAAAGACCAGAAAGCGCGCGAACGCGGCTGGGGCGAAGTGTTCTTTGACAGTTATCAAGAATTGCTTGAGATGTGCGAACAGCGGCTAAATACCGCGTTCGTCGGAGGCAAGCTAAACAGATGGTGGAGACAGATAGTGAACGTCCCGCCCGCTGATTGGCAGGCTAACGCTCAGCCACCGCTCATGCCGCTGGACGAAAAAACGCTGAAACAGGCAGTGAAGGACTGTTGGTTCCCGGTACATGCGATGGGATATAACTGGCTTCAATCAAACGGTGAATCCGCCAGACGTATAGCGAAAAGAATAAATCTTTTAATAAAGCGCTACGAGCAACAAGGCTATCAATGCGAGAAGGTAATCGTCGTGACCCACTCGATGGGAGGATTGGTCGCGAGAGCATTGATTCATCCTGCCATTGGCAACCTCAGTGACAAAGTTTTAGGCATTGTTCATGGTGTCATGCCAGCTACTGGAGCGGGTGCGGCGTACAAGCGAATGCGTTGCGGATTTGAAGATCCTGGCCTAAATAGCACTTCGCCCAAAGCTAGCATAACAGCGAAGGTCCTAGGCAATTTTGGCAGCGAGGTAACCGCAGTCCTCGGCAACGCGCAAGGAGGGTTGGAATTATTGCCAAGTAAGGCTTACGGTGACTGCTGGTTGCGGGTAATGCACAAGGGAGACCTGCTCTTGAGCCTTCCTCAAAAGGGGGATCCCTATGAGGAAATATACAAGGTACGCGGCAAATGGTATTCCTTGATACGTGAAGAATGGCTAAACCCGGCGAACGTAGAAGATGGGCCAAATTTTTCAAAAACGTGCAAGCTTTTGGATAATGCCAAGGCCTTCCATGAACAAATCTGCGATACGTACCATCCTCTAAGCTTTGCACATTATGGCGCCGATGCAAAACGATCGGCGTGGCACCATGTTGTATGGGACCTTGACCCCAAGGCGAAAATTTTGGCGGTCGAGACGTTACGTATCGAAGACGACGATGAGCAGGGAAATCTACGCGTTAATAACGTATCGACGGAATTTGAATGCACCGTTCGCTTTAGTGCTGCGATGCAGGCCGCTTGCGATCCCGGCGACCAGACGGTTCCGCTTCACTCGGCAGAGCATCAACTGCGCAGTGGGAAGTTTAAGGGCGTTTTCCGGCAATCCGGGTATGAGCATCAAGCCAGCTATAACGATAAACGCGCCCTCAATGCGACTATCTACAGCTTGGTGCGTATCGCGCAATCCATGGTGTGGACGAAATAATGCCGTCCTTGATCCGACCCGGAGTGGCATTGATTGCTACCTTAGGCGCGATATTGCTCGCCGGCTGCAATCGTCCTGTCCAAACTCTTGAAAGACCAAATATGAATGAGCTGACTCCGCGCTTACAAGAAATTTTCGAAAGCTCAAAAACTGTCTGTTTCGGACAATTTATTCTCGAAGTTCCCGCCACGGCTACGCTGGTGTACGGGAACGCGACGGTGGAAGCACGCATCCGGTATTTTCCGGGTGAGAGTAGCAGTATCGATGATCACATAAAACAGCAACTAGTAGAAATAGAAGAAAGTCGCGAATTTCTCTCCGAACGAGAGGTAGCTAATTTCCCTTTGTTCGGCAAGGTGATTGACGGTGCCGCGCCTGGCCAGAAGCTTCTCTTCGGCTCGCCTGAGCGCGTCGGCTACAGCATATTTTCTTTTGTACCCATCGGTCAGGATCTGTACGTTCAAAGAGTGAACTATGCTGAGTCGAAGGATGACACTATTGCTGTACTAAACAAAGTTGTGAAGAATCTTCGTTTGCGGCGGCCGGATGAGGTGCCAACTGAAGTTGGCACATGCATTGATGGAGGATTTGTCGGATTTCGCCCGAAGTATGAACGCATTTCGTTGGGTGTTCGATTCAAGGAATTTCCTGACGTGCACTTTTCAATCGAGGTCGTCAGGAACGGCGACCACATCCCAGCACGAAGCGACTTGGAAACTCGCTTAAAATCGGCCGAGCAAGATGGTGACATCTGGCACTCCCGCGTTAAATATTTCCGACGCGCCCCGCGGCAAATTGGGAGCTGGCAGGGCGCCGAGGCCCTCGCGCTAAAGCCCGCCCAGGAAAAGGAGAAGGAATCCCACGAATTCCACTTCATCAGCATGGGAGTGCCAAATGACTCGCTAGTGCCGCGGGTAGACATGCAACTGGACACGGGCGCCAGCGGACTCCGTAAGGGTGCTGTTAAGCCCAGCATAACTGATGAAGAAGCGGTAGCGTTGTGGGACAAACTCACCAGCTCAATTCGCGTGCGCCCGACGGGCAGGAAGCCTGACGGAAAAACAGCTCCGCCAAGCACGCCGCTCGAAACGCGCGCTGTCTCAGGCGCCCTCTGCCCGGAAGCCGGCTGGTGGGAATGCGCGGCCGCCGTGAATATCGAGGGAGACAAGCTAAGACATTTCAACGCGGGCGAACCGCTTCCATACGTCGTTGTTGCCGACGATCCTAACCTTTGGCAAAAGCTGACCGGCGATCGTCCCAAGCGAAAGGCAACGACGGTATGGAGACTTGTCGACCGGGGAAACGCCGGCAAATTCCCTCTTTAATGTGTGAGCAATCATGCCTGACATCGTAAGGTTGAACGACCCAACTACGCATGGGGGAACAGTCACCAGTGTCGCTGCAACCCGTTTCACCGTGAGCGGCATTCCCGTCGCCTGTGTCGGGGACGCGTGCTCCTGTCCCATCCACGGCATCGGCACGATTGTAGAAGGCGACCAGCATCACACGATCGATGGCAAACCGGTCGCGTACGACGGTCACAAGACCAGTTGCGGTGCCACGCTTAAGTCGACTGTAACTAACTTCAAGTGCGGGTAGCGAACCAGTGGGCGACAGATTCGGGAAAGTCAGGGTGAGCTTGGTCCACAGTTTGTCATATGCATGCAGGCCCATTTCACCCAGACAACGAGACAGTTCGCGCCCCTCTGTCGGAGCACCAACCCCTTAGCAATCAATTCAAAGGATCTTTCGCTAAAGCGGCCGCGAACATCCCAATAGTTACAACAACGAACCCGCCCTACTTTTGCAATGCTTGACCCAAGCCGCTAAAACCAGAACACGGAGGAAATCGTGAAGGGCTTCCGAACGAAATTTAAACGATTAGCTTTGCTCATCGGTGTTTTGATGATCGCTACATTTCTGGATGCCTGCAACCAGTCCAGGAACTCGTTCACTAGGTCAGATATGACCCCATTATCGCACCGCCTAACCCCCCTGTTCGGAAAGACTAAAACCGTATGTTTTGGACGGTTTACTATCGATATCCCAGCCACGGCGAGCATTGTTTTTGGTTCAACTGAGGCGGGAACACAGCTTGAGTTTTATCCGCGAGAAGCTAGCAACATCGCCCACCGCATCGCGCAGGAGATCAAAAGAGTTGAGAGCGATCGAGAGTTCCTAACCGAGGACGATATAGTGAGGTTGCCGATGTTTGGCAAGGTAATTGAAGGAGCGGCACCGGGCCAGAAACTAATTTTTGGCTCTAAAGATCAAGCAGGCTACAGCATGTACTCCTTCTTTCCCGTCGGTGAACATCTGTTTGTGCAGGAGCTGGACGGGGGTGTGTTGGATGAGGAGGGAGTCGATGATGCGAAAAAATTCTTCAACGCGATAGCGACGAATTTGCGTCTCCGGACTAACGATGAAATTCCTGAAGAACCAGGCATGTGCATCGACGGCGGGTTTATTCCGTTGAGTTTCGAATATGAAAAAATCACGCTAGGGGTGCGTCTTCAAGAATTTCCTGACGTGCACTTCTCCGTCGAGGCTCACAAGAACCAACAATACTTACAAGAGTTTTCTGATCTTGAGACCCTGCTTAATAGGGCTGAGGAAGTTGCAAGGAAAGAAGGGTTCGGCGCGGAGTACGCACGGATTAAGACGTTCCGGCGTCGCCCGCGCGACCTGGGCGTGTGGAAAGGCTTCGAGATCTTGGCGCGAAAGCCGCCGTTCAAGGAGGACACCGATGCCCATGAATTCCGCTTCCGGAGTCTGGGCGCAGTGAACGACGCTTACCATCCTGAACTTGATGTACAGATGGACACCGGTGTAAAGGACAACAGCAAGGCCGCTATCAAACCCAGCCTCACGGACGATGAGGCAGTTGCTTTATGGGACAGGCTAATCAGGTCCATCCGTGTTCGAACGCCTGCCGACAGCAAAGCGAGATCAGCCTTAGGACCCAGGGCCGCGCTAGGTACGTCTACAGCGGGTGACGGAATATGTCCAAAAACTGCCTGGTCGCAATGCGTCGCCACCGGCGAGGTCGACGGTGAACGACGGAAGCACGTCGCTGCGGGCGAAACTTTGCCGCATGTGATTCGACTAGGTGAGCCGACGTTATGGCAAAAACTTAAGGGAGAGCAACCCAGGTATAAAACGTCGGCAATGTGGCAGTTGGTTGAGTACGACGACGCGCACGCTTCGAACGGGAGCGATCGTGCCTGAACTCGTCCTCTCGAACGACCCGACCAATCAGGGCGGCGAGGTTCCTCCAATCGGACCCTTCCAGTCCGAGTCCAATCGCGCAAACGATTGAATGGAACAAATGAGAATCCCCTTGCGCCGACCGTTGATGCTCATTGCTACTGCCTTGACGTTCACCTCGTTGGTTGCCGGCAATGGGACCTCTCAATCGGTGAAAAAGCCAAATATGACCGAGCTGTCTCCCCGTTTGTTAGGAATTTTCGCGAAGGCCAAGACTGTCTGTTTTGGCCAATTTACGGTCGATGTCCCGGCCACTGCCACCTTGGTTTATGGACCGGCTTCCATTGAGGCCCCGATCCGCTACGTCCCAGCTGAAGCACATCTTATCGACGCGCACGTTGAAAATCAACTCGCTGAAATAGAGAAAGATAGAAAATTCCTGTCCGAAGAAGACGTTATTAGCTTCCCACTGTTTGGCAAGGTGGCCGATGGTGCCATCCCCGGACAGAAGCTGGTATTTGGATCGCGTGAACAAGTTGCATACTCCATATACTCGTTTGTGCCGATAGGAAAAGACCTGTACGTCCAATCCTTGAGTACTGCCATGTCGAAAGACGAAGGTATCGCCGACTTGAACAGGGTGGCGAAAAACCTTCGCCTGCGTGGTCCCGACGAGATCCCAGCCGGGGTCGGTACCTGCATTGATGGTGGTTTCGTCGCATTTCAACCTGATCACGAAATAGTGACATTGGGTGTCCGACTCAAAGAATTTCCAGACGTTCACTTTTCTCTGGAAGTGTGGAAGAACGGGCAACATATTCCCGAGGGGAGCGACTTGGAATCTCGCCTGAAATCTGCGGAAAAAGACGGGGGTGAGTGGTATTCCCGGGTTAAAGTTTTCCGACGGGGCCCCCGCCAAATCGGCGACTGGGACGGTGCGGAAGCGTTGGCATTAAAGCCGGCACAGGAAAAGGAAAAGGAATCGCACGAATTTCATTTCATCAGCATAGGTGCGGCCGACGCGCCGCTACAGCCGCGGCTTCACATGCAACTCGATACGGGCTCGAGTGGGCACCGTAAAGGCGCTGTAAAGCCGAGCATATCGGACGAAGAAGCGGTCGCACTGTGGGACAGGCTCACGAGCTCAATCCGCGTTCGACCTCTGGGTGGCGATAAAACCACCGTAACGCGGGCGCCTAAAACACCGCTGACAACTACCCTGCGGATAGGCGACATCTGTCCGGAAACCGGATGGTGGCAATGCACCGCAACTGGCGGGGTCGAGGGTGGTCGGCGGAAGCACATCGCTGCCGGTGAAACTCTGCCACAGGTGATCGGCCTAGGTGAGCCAACTTTTTGGCAAAAACTCAAGGGAGAGCAGCCCAGGTATAAGGCCGCGTCCATGTGGGTGTTGGTGGAATATGACGAAGTGCCACCCTCGAACGGGAACGACCATGCCTGACATCGTAAGGTTGAACGACCCAACCACGCACGGCGGAACAGTCACCGGTGTCGCTGCGACCCACTTCACTGTTGGCGGCATACCCGTCGCCTGTGTCGGCGACGCGTGCTCCTGTCCCGTACACGGCGTCGGCACCATTGTAGAAGGCGACCAGCATCACACAATCGATGGCAAACCCGTCGCGTACGATGGTCACAAGACCAGTTGTGGTGCCACGCTTAAATCGACGGTCACCAACTTCAAGTGTGGTTAGCGATCCGGTGGAGTTAGCGGCGGCCCGTGCGCGGATGAGGCAGGCATTCTGGATACAATGTCCCTTTCACCATTCCGGCCCGCGCGCCCAGACTCCATGGCCCATATCCATCCCACCGGCTGGCGCGAGATGTCCATGACCGGCACCGCCGCGCGCGAGATTGAAACCCTCTCGTACCTCGACGAACAGCTGGCCGACGCTCCCTACAGCATCTACCACGGCGTTCACTGGACCAACGTAGAACAAGGCTTCTCCGCCTACGGCGAAATCGACTTCATCATCGTCGCGCCGAGCGGGCGGGTACTGCTGATCGAGCAGAAATCCGGCTTCCTGACCGAGACCCCAGAAGGCCTGGTCAAAAGCTTCCAAGGCAAGCCGAGGAAGATCCGCAACCAGATCCTGCGCACGATCGAAGGCCTAACAAAGCGCTTCGGCAGCAACCTGTCGATCGACTACCTGCTGTACTGCCCCGACTACAGGGTGCGCGACCCGCACTTGGCCGGCATCGACCCGCGCCACATCATCGACGCCACTGCCGCAGCCCGGCTGGCCCAGATAATCCGCGAAGTCCTGCCCATCACCGAATTCAGCGACCAGTTCGAAAAAGTGACGCGCTTCCTCGGGGACACCCTCAGCCTGCGCCCGGACCCGAGCGCAATGATCGGCTGCGCCACCGACATGGTCACTCGCCTGTCGGGCGGCTTGGCAACGTGGGCGCGCCGGCTCGACTTCACGCCGTACCGCCTGCGCGTGGTTGGCACCGCCGGCAGCGGCAAAACCCAGCTGGCGCTGGCCGAATATGCCGCCGCAGTAGACGCCGGCCTGCGCCCGTTGTACGTGTGCTACAACCGGCCCCTTGCCGATCACATCCAGCGCCTGGTGCCGCCTGGCGGACGCGTGGCCAACTTCCACATGCTGGCCGACGCCTTCATGCGCGCGCAGGGCGTTACGCCCGATTACTCGTCGCCCGAGGTATGGGGCGAGATGGAGAACGCGCTGGCCACCGCCGAGCTGCCCGAAACCTGGATGTACGACGTGCTGATCGTCGACGAGGGGCAGGACTTCTCCATCGCCTGGCGCGACATCCTGCTGCGCGTGCTGAAGCAGGGCGGCCGCGCCACCTGGCTGGAGGACCCGACGCAGAACCTGTACGGCCGCGACATGGTGCCGCTGCCGGGGTGGGTGACGCTGCATTCGCACACCAACTACCGCAGCCCGCGCCAGATTGTCGACATGCTGGCGTCGATCGGCGAGGCGCGGAAACCGGTGAAGGCGGCCAGCCCGTTCGAAGGCGCGGATATCGAGGCCCTGGTGTATCCGGAGGGCGATACCGAGGCGATGCTGGCGCAGACCAAGCATGCGATCACGCTGTGCCTGGCGGCAGGGTTCGCGCGGCAGGATATTGCGATTGCGTCGTTCAGGGGGCGGGAGAAGTCGGCGATTCTGGGGCGCGATACGCTGGGCGATGCGCATACGCTGAAGTCGTTCACGGGGGAGTACGACTTGTTTGGTAATCCGGTGTTTCGGGAGGGCGGATTGTTGGCGGAGTCGGTGTACCGGTTTAAGGGGCAATCGGCGCCGGCGGTGATCTTTACCGAGATTGACTTTGAACAGATTGATGAGCTGGTGTTCAGAAAGTTGTTTGTCGGTGTGACGAGAGCGCGGTTGAAGTTGGTGTTGGTGTTGAGTGAGAGGGCGGCGGAGCTCGTCTTAGATCGAATTTGATCGGTCGCGAGGCGTACAGTCGTGCACTACAGCTTGTATCGATGTTTCACAAACAAGTTGCGCACTTTTGGCTGCACAGTCGGACGTGGAATAGATGCTTAGTCTCTGGGCATCTGGTTCTGACCGGTCAAATGCACCTGCTAATCCGCGTTTGCTGAAGTTGTCGCCGCCGAGGAGACGCAAAGCGCGCAAGGTGGGGGCAGGCCAAATCTATTGTATCGGACGCTGAATTTGCGCCTACAGTATCCAGGATGGATGGCCAAGCGTTAACTAGGCTTCGTGTTAATGACAATAAGCGCTCTCATGCGGAATATTTTGAATCCGTAGGTTGCCGCGACTCATCTATTTGGTACCGAGTGTTATTATTCCACGATGACACAAAGGAATAATTTTCTACATTTTGATCACCGCATTTGGCGCGAACGAACCGGCCCGAAAAATGTTCGACACTCCAGCAGTATTGGAGCTTTATGATTTTTTCGGTCGCTGGCCTCGCTCGGCTTGAGCTTTCTTGCATAATCGTCTTCGCCCATGAAGCGAGGGCGCGATTCGATTTATCTTCACCTTGGGCCATCCGCGGCGGCCGCTCATATGATCGTTTTTTTGCCGATCATATGACATGGAGGAGGAACGTTGCGCGGCGCCGCGCCGCGATCCAGACCAAGACCGGATCGTCGTGCGCGACATAAAGTAGTTCCATTATGACGGAGATACAAATTGACTGAGCAGAGCATGATGGCGATCGAGGGATGCGCGCCGCCATCAAACGCATGGGTGCGGTTCCTACGTACGTATGGTCCAACACCGAACAATTTAACGATGTTCGACGAATACGTCTCGGGTGCGGTTGGGCGAGCAAAGGTACAACCGATCGCTCTTAGTGCCCCGATGCTCGAACCTATGAAAGCTCATGTGGCTTCCGGCAAGAAAGGCTCGATGCTGATCGCCGGCACGGCCGGCGACGGAAAGACCTATCATTGCCGCGCACTATGGACTTCAATGGGTGGAGATCCGCGGGTGTGGGCCGCAAAGGGCAATATCAAGGAGCATCGGATGGCGGATGGCCGCTTGGCCGTCTTCATCAAGGATTTAAGTGAATTCAATGGCGAAGAGAGCGACGCGCCGTTGGCTCGTCTTGAGAAGTCCGTTTTGGGTGGGGACGACTCCGAAATAGTGATACTTGCGGCGAACCACGGGCAGGTCCTTGATCGGCTGCGCGACTTGGGACGCCGCCAAGGGCGCAACCACCCGTTGCGCAAACCGCTGCAGGAGTTTTTTTTGCAAGCGGGTCAAGAACCTGAACGCTTGGCGGTATTCGACCTAAGCC
>DASWSX010000116.1:0-16255 GCA_036402435.1 Telluria sp.
CTACCGCGACGCCGCGCTGCCGCAGACCTTCCAGATCCTCGACTCGCAAGACCAGCTGTCGATGATCAAGCGCCTGCTCAAGGCGAACAACGTCGACGATGAAAAGTACCCGGCCAAGAACCTGATGTACTTCATCAATAATGCCAAGGACCAGGGCATGCGCGCCAGCCAGGTCGAAGCGTTCGACCCGATCGAGCGCCGCATGGTGGAGCTGTATGAGCTGTACGACCAGCAGTGCCAGCGCGAAGGCGTGGTCGATTTCGCCGAACTGCTGCTGCGCTCCTACGAACTCCTGTCGCGCAACCAGCCGCTGCGCGAGCACTACCAGACGCGCTTCCGCCACATCCTCGTCGACGAGTTCCAGGATACCAACGACCTGCAGTACCGCCTGCTCAAGCTGCTGGCCGGGCACCAGGAGCGCCACGGCGGCGCGCTGTTCGCGGTCGGCGACGACGACCAGAGTATCTACGCGTTCCGCGGCGCGAACGTGGGCAACATGAGCGCGTTCGAGCGCGAGTTCCGCGTCGAGAACCTGATCAAGCTGGAACAGAACTACCGCTCGCACGGCCACATCCTCGACAGCGCCAACCAGCTGATCGCCAATAACAGCAAGCGCCTCGGCAAGAACCTGCGCACCGACGCGGGCCACGGCGAGCCGGTACGCATCTACGAAGCCTCGTCCGACCTGGAAGAAGCGCAGTGGATCATCGAGGAAGCCAAGAGCCTGATCGCGGAAGGCGCCGCGCGCAGCGACATCGCGATCTTGTACCGATCGAACGCACAGTCGCGCGTGATCGAGCACGCGCTGTTCGCGGCGGGTTTGCCGTACACCGTGTACGGCGGCCAGCGCTACTTCCAGCGCGCCGAAGTCAAGCACGCGATCGCCTACCTGCAGCTGATGGACAACCCGCACAACGATTCGGCCTTCCTGCGCGTGGTGAACTTCCCGACGCGCGGCATCGGCATGCGCACGATCGAGCAGCTGCAGGGCGCGGCCGACCAGTACGGCGTGTCGCTGTATGCGGCAGTGCCTTACGTGGCGGGCAAGGGCGGTTCTTCGCTGAACAGCTTCGTGCGCCTGATCGAAGGCGCGCGCTTCGAGACGCAACAGCTGTCGCTGCCCGAGATGGTGCGCGTGGTGCTCGAGTCGAGCGGCCTGCTGACGCATTACCAGAATGAGAAGGAGGGCGCCGACCGCATCGAAAACCTCGAGCAGATGGTCAACGCCGCCACCCAGTTCGTGCAGGAGGAGGGCTTCGGCCAGTCCGCGCCTGCGCACCTCGGTCCGCAGGCCGAAGCCCGCGCGGGTGAGGCGATCGTCAACCAGGATGGCTTCGAGATCCTCGATGCCGACGTGCCGCTGTCGACCGTGATGTCGCCGCTGTCGGCCTTCCTGTCGCACGCATCGCTGGAAGCGGGCGACGCGCAGGCGCAGGCAGGGCAGGAGGCGCTGCAGCTGATGACGGTGCACTCGGCCAAGGGCCTCGAATTCGACGCGGTGTTTATCACGGGCCTTGAAGAAGGCTTGTTCCCGCACGAGAGCAGCTCGCGCGAAATGGATGGCGTGGATGAAGAACGGCGCCTGATGTACGTGGCGATCACGCGCGCGCGGCGGCGCCTGTACATGAGCTTTACGCAGACGCGCATGCTGCATGGCCAGACCCGCTACAACATGAAGTCGCGCTTCTTCGACGAGCTGCCCGAGGAAGCGCTCAGGTGGCTGTCGCCGCGCGTGCAGTCGCACTGGTCCGGCAACAGGAAGTCGGCGTGGGACGATGCGAAGTTCAGCGGCGGATCGGATAACAAGATCGCGCAGCAGATCACGCAAAAGTCCGCCACCGGGCCGGGCTGGAGGATTGGCGAATCGGTTTCGCACGCCAAGTTCGGCGAGGGCGTGATCGTGAATATCGAGGGCAGCGGCGGTAACGCGCGCGCCCAGATCAACTTCGGGCGCGCGGGGATGAAGGTGCTCGACCTGTCGGTGGCCAAGCTGGAGCGGACGGGCCGCTGACGGCGTTATGCGTCGTTGGCGGAAACCGGCTTTGCCGGCTCCGTTTCAGGCGCCCCGAACAGCCGGCAGTAAATCGTATAAAACGAGCAGAACGCCGTGATCGTATAAATCAGCGACACCGGAATCAGGATCGCCTGCCACAAGCCCGTGCGTCCGAAAATCAGGAACAGCACCTGGCCGATGATCGCGCTGATGCCGAACCACGACAGTGCGAACACCAGGAACGGCTTGGTCGCACCGAAGATCCCGACCACGCTGTAGAACACCGCCTTGCCGGCGCCCATACCCTTCCAGTGGACCAGGGGGCCGCTGAACGCGAGCAGCACGAACGTGATCAGCTGGGTGAAGCCGGTGAACAGGATGGCCGAGCCGACGGACGACTTGCGCGCCTCCTCCGAATCGGGCTCGATCTGGCGCAGCAGCAGCTGCAGCAGCACGCCGCCATCGACCAGCGTGGAGGCCGCGATCGCGATCACGGCAACGGCGAGGTAAACCAGTCCCAGTTTAACCAGCGTCCGGAAAGCCGGAGAGCGGAAGCCTGTCAGCAGCAGCGCCGGATGCACGCGCTTGCCCTGCTCGGCATTGGCGCAGCCCTGCATGAAGGCCACCGTGAACATCGGCACCAGCATATACGACAGCAGTTTGCCGACCAGCGGCACCATGCCAAGCCAGAACGTCATCAACAGGTAGCCAAAGAACAGGGCGGCCAGGCCCAGCGGCTGTTTGCGGAACAGGGCAAAGCCTTGCTTGACCCAGTCCCAGCCTTCGCGCGCTGGTAATTTATTCATGAAACAGCTCCGGTGCCGGTGTGGCGATACGTTCGCGCAAAATGCGCTCGAAATGGGTGGGGTCGTGCGGAGTCAGCATCTCGGCCTCGCGCGGCTGGTGGAAATCGTAAAGGCGCGACAGCCAGAAGCGCAGCGCTGCCGCGCGCAGCATCTGTTGCCACGATGCGTGTTCGTCATGCGTGAACGGGCGCTCCGCATGGTACGCGTCGAGCATGGCCCGGGCGCGCGCTGTGTCGATCACGCCGGTGTCAAGGTCGATGCACCAGTCGTTGACGGTGACGGCGACGTCGAACAGCCAGGTGTCGCAGCCGGCGAAATAGAAATCGAAGAATCCGGTGAGGCGTTCGCCGACAAACATCACGTTGTTGCGGAACAGGTCCGCATGGATCGGGCCGCGCGGCAGCGCGTGGTAGTGCGCGCAGCCGTGGAACGCTTCCTGGAAGTGCATTTCGGCGCGCAGCAGGTGGGCTTCCGCGTCGCTCAGGTAAGGCAGTACTTTCGGCGTCGTGGCGTTCCACCAGTCGAGGCCTCGCAGGTTCGGCTGCTGCAGCGGGAAGTCGCGCCCGGCCAGGTGCATCCTGGCGAGCATCGCGCCGACGGCGGCGCAGTGCGCCGGCTGCGGATGCATTTGCGAGCTGCCTTCGAGCTTGCTGACGATCGCGGCCGGCTTGCCCTGCAGCGCGACGACCAGTTCACCCTGGTCGTTGGCCACCGGCGCCGGCACGGCAATGCCGCGCTCGGCGAGGTGGCGCATCAGGTTGAGGTAGAAAGGCAGCTGGTCGAACCCAAGGTTCTCGAAGATGGTGAGGACAAACTCGCCACGCTCGGTCGTGATGAAGAAGTTGCTGTTCTCGATGCCTGACGGGATGCCTTTGACAGCGATGGCTTTGCCGAGAGGGAACTGCGTGATCCACTGGGTGAGGTCATCCAGCCCGACTGCGGTGAAAACTGCCATGGGAACGCGAAAGAGAAAAAAAGTCAGTGGGGAAGGGCGCGGTGGCCAGCCCGGGCGTACCGGGCTGGCGGGCTTATTTCGTCAGGGCTGGCGGCGGCGGAACCGGCGCCGGTGGCGCGGCGGCTGCGGCAGCGGCCGCTTCCTCGTCGCGCTGGGCCTGCTTTTTCTTGCTCAGGTCAAACTCCAACACCTGCCACTGTGGCGGGCGCAGGGTGCTGCCGATGCCGGTACTGTTTTCGGTGACGCTGGCCGGGTTGGTGCCCTTCATGGTGTAGGTGCTTTTTCCACTCTGGACCGTGACTTCCTTGACCTGGCCGCCGTCGCGCGTTTCACGCACCTTGCGGCGCTCGTCGCGCTTGGGGACGATGGTGACCGGCGCGTCGGCGCCTTCCTCGATACGCTCGAGCCTGGGCGGCGCCTCGCTCGGTTTCGGCTGGGCCATGGCCGCGCTGGCGTTAGCCAGCAGGAGGACGGCAAGCAGTTTTGCAGCGGGGGCTGTTCGCATCATGATGGTCACCTTTATTCGTTATGTCCATTGTAACAAACACCAGAACTTCCCACTGAAAATGCTGGGAATCGTCCCCATATGGATCGCTGGACGAGCAGGGTCGTTGCGTTTTCTTCATGCGCGATTCTGCGATAATGCTAGTTATCCGCCGGGCGCACGTCCGGCCCACTTTTCTATTTGGCACTATGCAAAATACCCTGCTGTTAGTTGACGGTTCCAGTTACCTCTACCGCGCGTTTCACGCCCTGCCTGACCTGCGCAGCCCCGACGGCCACCCGACCGGCGCCATGCACGGCATGGTGAACATGCTGCGCCGCCTGCGCCAGGACTATCCTGCGGCTTACATTGCCTGCGTCTTCGATGCCAAAGGCAAAACGTTCCGTGACGACATGTATCCGGAATACAAGGCAACGCGCGCCTCGATGCCGGACGACCTGCGCCTGCAGATCGAGCCGATCCATGAGGCGGTCAGGCACATGGGCTGGCCGATCCTGATGGTCGACGGCGTCGAGGCAGACGACGTGATTGGCACGCTGTCGGTGCAGGCGTCGCAGCTCGGCATGAACACCATCGTTTCGACCGGCGACAAGGACCTGGCGCAGCTGGTCAACGACAAGGTCACCCTGATCAACACGATGACCAACGAAAAGCTCGACGAAGCCGGCGTGCTGGCCAAGTTCGGCGTGTCGCCGAACCGCATCATCGACTACCTGACGCTGATCGGCGACACGGTCGACAATATCCCGGGCGTGAACAAGTGCGGGCCGAAGACCGCGCTCAAATGGCTGACGCAGCACGGCAGCCTGCAGGGCGTCATCGACAACCACCACACGATTACCGGCGCGGTCGGCGAGCACCTGCGCAACGCGCTCGAGTGGCTGCCGCAGGGACGCAGCCTGATCACTGTCAAATGCGACTGCGACCTGTCGGCGCACATGGTGTCGATCTCCGAGACCCTGGTTGGCAAGGAAGAGAACAAGGAAGGCCTGCGCGACTTCTTCCAGCGCTACGGCTTCAAGACGCTGCTGCGTGAAATCGGCGCCACCGTCGAAACGGGCAGCGGCCCCGCTGGCGTGCTGCTTAACTCGCCCGAGGGCGACCTGTTCGGCATGACCGCCACCCCGGTGATCCGCGGCGAGTACGAAACTGTCCTGACCGAAGCTGCGCTCGACAAATGGCTGGCGCTGATCGACGCCGCCGAACTGACGTCGGTCGACACCGAGACCACCTCGCTCGACCCGATGACGGCGCAGATGGTCGGCATCTCGCTCAGCGTCGAGCCGGGCAAGGGCGCCTACATCCCGGTCGCGCACCGCTATGCCGGCGTGCCGGACCAGCTGTCGGGCGAGCTCGTGATCGACAAGATGCGCGCCTGGCTGGAAGATCCGGCCAAGCCGAAGGTTGGCCAGAACCTCAAGTACGACAGCCACATCTTCGCCAACCACGGCGTCTCCTTGCGCGGCATCGTCCACGACACGCTGCTGCAATCGTACGTCTTCGAGTCGCACAAGCCGCACGACATGGACGGCCTGGCGATGCGCCACCTCGGCTACACGACCATTCCGTTCACCGAGGTGTGCGGCAAGGGCGCCGGCCAGATCTGCTTCGACCAGGTCGAGCTGACGCGCGCGACCGAGTATGCGGGCGAAGACTCCGACATCACGCTGCGCCTGCACCACGCGATGAAGGGCCACGTCGAAAACGACGCGAAGCTGAACTTCATCTACCGCGACATCGAACTGCCGACATCGGTCGTGCTGCACAAGATCGAACGCAACGGCGTGCTGATCGACGCCGCGCTGCTCGACACGCAGTCGAACGAACTTGGCGCGCGCATGATGGAGCTGGAGCAGAAGGCGCACGAACTGGCCGGCGGCCCGTTCAACCTGGGATCGCCGAAACAGATCGGCGAAATCTTTTTCGGCAAGCTGCAGCTGCCGGTGATTAAAAAGACGCCGAGCGGGGCGCCGTCGACCGACGAAGAAGTACTGCAAAAGCTGGCCGAGGACTTCCCGCTGCCGAAGGTGCTGCTGGAGCACCGCAGCCTGTCGAAGCTGAAGTCGACCTACACCGACAAGCTGCCGAAGATGGTCAACCGCGAGACTGGCCGCGTGCACACCAACTACGCGCAGGCGGTGGCGGTGACGGGCCGGTTGTCGTCGAACGACCCAAACCTGCAGAACATACCGATCCGGACCGCCGAAGGCCGGCGCATCCGCGAGGCCTTCATTGCTGCGCCGGGCAGCGTGATCGTCTCGGCCGACTATTCGCAGATCGAGCTGCGCATCATGGCGCACATCTCCGAGGATGAAGCGATGCTGCGCGCGTTTGCCGAAGGCGAGGACATCCACCGCGCGACGGCGGCCGAGATCTTCGGCGTCGCGCCGGCGGAAGTCGAAAGCGAGCAGCGGCGCTACGCCAAGGTCATCAACTTCGGCCTGATCTACGGCATGAGCGCCTTCGGCCTGGCGGCCAACCTCGGCATCGAGCGTGGCGCGGCGCAGAGCTACATCGAAAAATACTTCGCGCGCTTCTCCGGCGTGAAGCAGTACATGGACGACACGCGCATGCAAGCGAAGGCGCGCGGCTATGTCGAGACCGTGTTCGGGCGCCGCCTGTGGCTCCCCGAGATCAACTCCCCTAACGGCCCGCGCCGCCAGGGTGCGGAACGCGCCGCGATCAACGCGCCGATGCAGGGCACGGCGGCCGACCTGATCAAGCTGGCGATGATCGCGGTACAGGGCTGGCTCGAAGAAACCGGCATGGCGACGCGGATGGTGATGCAGGTGCACGACGAACTGGTGCTGGAAGTGCCGGAAGCCGAGCTCGAGATCGTGAAAGTCAAGCTGCCCGAGCTGATGGCGAGCGTCGCGCAGCTCAAAGTACCACTGCTAGCTGAGGTCGGGGTGGGCAGCAACTGGGACAAAGCCCACTGATAAAGCGAGGCCTGTTTCCTTGAATCGGGGTCAGACCCCGATTTTGGAATTGTTTCTTTTTCTGCAATTTTTTCGCTCAAAAACCCCACAAAAACCTGCAACAGTTGTAAGCAAAAGTTGCAGTGCGACTTGTCGCACATAGAATTGCCTTTCGGCAACGTATAGTTTGTGCATACAGCTGACCAAGCTGTTGCTTGAACTATTCGTACAACAACGAGAGGCAAAAACAATGAAGCAATCGAACCGTCTTACCCTGATCGCCAGCGCTGCGCTGGCTGCAGTTACCCTTGCCGCTTGCGGCGGTGGCGGAGGCGACAGCGCTCCAGCCCCGGCACCTTCGCCAAGCAACGGCACCCTGGGCGTTTCGCTGACCGACGCGCCAGCCTGCGGCTTTGACGCGGTCAACGTGACTGTTAACAAGGTCCGCGTCCACGCAAGCGGCTCGGCCAGCGACACCGAAAGCGGCTGGACTGACATCGCGGTCACCCCGGCCAAGAAAATCAACCTGTTGAACCTGACCAATGGCGTCACCGACCTGCTCGGCACCACCACGCTCGCGGCTGGAAAGTACACCCAGGTCCGCCTGGTCCTCGACGCAAACAGCGGCAGCGGCATGGCCAACACCGTGGTGGCGACCGGTACCACCGCCGAGACAACGCTCGACACGCCAAGCGCGGTCCAGAGCGGTATCAAGGTGGTCGGAAACTTTGACGTTGTCGCCGGCCAGCGCACCGACATCGTGCTCGACTTCGACGCCTGCAAATCGGTGCTGACCAAAGGCCAGGGCAAGTACGCGCTCAAGCCAGTGATCAAGCTGCTTCCAGCGACCACCGGCGGAACCACCACCCCGAACGGCATCAGCGGCGTTGTCAGCCCGGCGCTGCTGGCCAGCGGCGTCAGCGTGAGCGCACAGCAAAACGGCGTCATCGTCAGCTCGACCACGCCGAATGCCACCACCGGCGAGTTCCTCCTGTCGCGTCTGCCAGCAGGCAATTACGACGTGGTGGTCACGGCCAACGGCCACGCAGCTTCGGTCGTTGGCGCGGTTCCGGTCGCCAGCGCAACCGCCACCACCGCCATCAGCACCGTCGCAGCACCGCTCGTGCTGGCAACCAGCCCGGTCGCGAGCATTGCAGGCACGGTCACCATGACCCCGGCCAGCACCAGCGGCGAGGCAGCGTATGTGGCGGCGAAGCAGAGCTTCGCCAGCGGCCCGACCGTGACGGTCAAGTATGCCGGCGCCGATCTCGCAACCGGCGCGTACACCGTCGCAAACCTGCCTGTCGCTGCGCCGCAGTACGCCGTCTATAGCGCGACCTTGCCGCTGACGTTCGCCGCCAGCACGACAGTCACGCCGGGCGTCGCCAAGTACCAGGTGTCCGCCTCGGCCACCGGCTACGCCACCCTGACCAAGGCAGATGCGGTCGACGTGTCGACCCAGAACGCCTCGAACATCAACTTCGCGCTGGTTCCTTAAGCCGCCAGGCACGGGTTGTTCGCCAAGGCCTCCTCCGGGAGGCCTTTTTTACGCCTGCAGCGAGCGCAACCGCACCTCAGCCCGGCCGTTTGGCGGCCAAGACGGTACAATGCCGGGTTGCGCATCTCGCAACATCCGTACAAGAGGCAACCAAATCGACCCGATCCTGATTTCCATCCTGCTGGCCACTACCATTGGCGGCGTTGCGAGCATCACTGCGGCCGCGGTATTTTCGTTCACGCTGCTCTCGAAAATGGTCGAGCGCATGGTCAGCCTGTCGGTCGGCATCATGCTGTCCACGGCCCTGCTGCACGCGCTGCCGGAGGCATTCGAGTCGGGCGCCGATACGCACAAGCTGTTCGCGACCCTGCTGGGCGGGCTCCTGACGTTCTTCATGCTGGAAAAGCTGGCGATCCTGCGCCACTCGCACCATCACGAGGGCGACGGGCACGCCCACGCCCACGGGCACGATGCGCGCGAGGCCGGCAAGTCGGGGTGGATGATCCTGATCGGCGATGGCATGCACAACTTCACTGACGGCATCCTGATTGCGGCCGCCTTTTTTGCCAATCCTGAACTGGGCGTCGTGACGGCACTCGCCATCATCGCCCACGAGATCCCGCAGGAGATCGGCGACTTCATCGTGCTGCTCAACGCAGGGTTCTCGCGCACCCGCGCGTATGTATTCAACCTGCTGTGCAGCCTGCTGGCGGTGGCCGGCGGCCTGATCGGCTACTACACGCTGGACCAGGCCAGCGGCATGATCCCGTACGTGCTGGTGTTTGCGTCGTCGGGCTTCCTGTACATCGCCGTGAGCGACCTGATGCCGCAGATGCAGCGCCGCGCCACGGTGAAGGAATCGGTGCCGCAGGTGCTGCTGATCGGCCTGGGCGTGCTGATTGTCGTGTTCCTGACCAACGCGCACTGACGCAACACGCCATTTACGCGCCGGTCGACACCGGCCGCGAAGGATCGGCGCTCCACTCGCTCCACGAACCCGGATACAGCGCCGCGCCTGGCAGGCCGGCTACTTCCAGCGCAAGCAGGTTGTGGCACGCGGTAACACCCGAGCCGCACTGCATGATGACGGCCTTCGGCTCAACCACCAGCATCGCGAAGTCGGCCTTGAGCTGCGCCGGCTCCTTGAAGCGGCCATCGGCCTGCAGGTTGTCCTTGAAGAAGCGGTTGACGGCGCCGGGGATGTGGCCGCCGACCGGGTCCATCGTCTCGTTCTCGCCGCGGAAGCGGTCGGCCGCGCGCGCATCGATCACCACGCGTACGCCGGCGGCGAGATTGTCGAGCACCTCGGCCGCCGAGACGGTCTCCACCAGCTGTCCGCGGTCATTGATCTGGCCGCGCTCGCGCACCGGCGCCTCGGTGGACATCGGGAATCCGCCGTCCTGCCAGGCCGCCAGCCCGCCGTCGAGCACCGCCACTTTCGCGTGGCCGATCCAGCGCATCATCCACCACAAGCGCGCTGCGAACATGCCGCCATGCGCGTCGTACGCCACCACCTGGGTGTCGTCGTTGATACCCCAGCCACGCAAGGTTTCGATAAACGTTTCGCGGTCGGGCAGGGGATGGCGGCCGCGGAACTGGCCGTCCTCCCCGTACTTGGGGCCGGACAGGTCGGTGTCGACATGGGCGAACAGCGCGTGGCTGATGTGCCCGATGGCGTAGCCGGCGTGGCCCGCGTCCGGGTTCAGCAGGTCATGGCGGCAGTCGATGACGGCCCAGTTCGGGCTGTCGATATGCGGGGCAAGGTCGGCGGCGGAAATCAGTGTCGTGTACATGGCGTCCTCAAAGTTCGCTGGCAATCGGATCTGTTTTGACTTGTTCTGCACGCGGCGTGCTGCGTGTATTGTAGAACGTCGCGGCCACGCCCGATACCAGGATCACGCCCATCCCAAGCCAGACGTGCCAGCCGAAGACGTCCGACCACAGCAGCATGCCCCACAGGCTCGAGAAGATGATGCCGGTGTACTGCAGGTTGGCTACCACCAGCACCTTGCCGACGCGGTAGGCGCGCGTCATGGCCATCTGCGCCATGGTCGCGCTGATGCCGACGGCCAGCAGCAGGGACGCGCCGTACCAGCTGTGCGGGTGCAGCGACGGCTCGCCCGCGCCGCCAGGGGCCAGCGTGCCAACCATGCCGAAGACAACCGTCATCAACGAGAAGTAAAACACCACGCGGTACTCGGGTTCACCCATCTGGCCGAGCCGGCGCACCTGCATGTACGCCATCGCCGACAGGACCGACGAGCCAATGCCCATCGCGCCGCCGAGCCACTGCCTGGAATCGACCGCCGGCTGCAGCGCCAGCACCACGCCGACGAAGCTCATGCCGATCGCCAGCGCCATCGGCCACTCCACATGCTGCTTGCCGCGCCACCAGCCGACAGCAGCCAGGTACAGCGCGATCCAGATCGGCGCGAGGTAGTTGAGGGTGACGGCGGTAGCCAGCGGCAGCTTGCCGATGGCGTAAAACCACAGCCACAGCGAGATCACGCCCACAAAACCGCGCCACAGGTGCTCCCTGGGGAACGCGGTGCGCAGCGTGCCGCCCTGCTGGCGCACGAGCAGAAGCAGCATGATCGTGCCGACCATGCCGCGGTACATAACGATTTCAGAGGTGGAGTAAAACTCGGAGGCCAGCTTCACGGCCGCGCCCATGGCGGCGAACGCGAAGCTGGCGAATAACATCCATAGTGACGCCATTGGATCCTTTGGCGTCAGAGCTCGATATTACTGCGGTACCACTCGTGGAAATGCTGCATGCCGTCTTCCATCGGCGACTGGTACGGGCCGACTTCATTGACGCCGCGCTGCACCAGGATGCGGCGGCCGGCGTCCATGCGCAGGGCGATCTCGTCGTCCTCGACGCAGGTCTCCATGTAGGCCGCGCGCTCGGCCTCGACGAATTCGCGCTCGAACAGCACGATCTCTTCGGGGTAGTAGAACTCGACCACGTTGCGGGTCTTTTGCGGGCCGTCCGGCCACAGGGTCGAGACCACCAGCACGTGCGGGTACCACTCGACCATGATGTTCGGGTACAGCGTCAGCCAGATCGCGCCGTACGGAGGCGGCTCGCCGCGGCGGAACTTGAGCACCTGCTCCTGCCACTTTTTGTACGCGGCCGAGCCGGACTTCTGCAGCCCGCGGTTCACGCCGACGGTCTGCACGCTGTAGTCGCGCCCGAATTCCCATTTCAGGTCGTCGCAGCTGACGAACCCGCCCAGGCCCGGGTGGAACGGCTCGACGTGGTAATCCTCGAGGTAGACCTCGATGAAGGTCTTCCAGTTGTAGTCGCAGGTGTGCACCTCGACGTGGTCGAGCATGTAGCCGGTGAAGTCGAGGTCTTTGGTCACCGACAGCGTCTTCAGCTTGTCCATGACGTTGTAGCCGTTCTGCTCGAACAGCAGGCCGTTCCAGCTCTGCAGCGGCGTTGTCGCCAGGTGCACGCAGGGCGTCTCGGGGAAGTGCGGGGCGCCGATCAGCTGTCCCTTCAGGTCGTACGTCCAGCGATGCAGCGGGCACACGATATTGTTCGCATTGCCGCGTCCATTGAACATCAGCGCCTGGCGATGGCGGCAGACGTTGGACAGCACTTCGATGCCATTTGCGTTGCGCACGAGCATGCGACCCTCGTTCTCAGAAGCAAGGGTGGCAAAATCGCCCACTTCGGGCACCATCAGTTCGTGCCCGACATAACGCGGGCCGTTCTGGAATAACTGCTGCATTTCGCGCTTTAACAGCGCTTCATCAAAGTAGACATCTACCGGAAGCTGTGCGCACGATTGCGCCAGCTTGGCGTGGGTAGCCAGATCGGACATCCCAACCCCCCTTTAAATAAGCATCAAGCCAAAGAAGAGAAAGAATCCAAAGACCAGTATTTTGGGACGCGGAATACGGTATTTCGGACAGAACCGGAGATTATACCGCGTAACGAGCTCTACAGTCGTGGGCCGGCGCGCGAATGTGGCACGAGGAGGAGAAGGCCTTGCCTGAACGGCATGGTTTTCATGGGCGACCCCCTAATTGGGATAAAATCTGGGGTGACTGGCAAGCTGTCGCTGGCGAACCATGGTTACCCGATGGGGTGATTTATTCTAGAATAAGCGATTAGACTGGCAGCGCATCGATAAAGTTGCGCCGTTCCGCCTCACTTAAAGTATCTATGTCAAACAAATTAACAGCCGAGGGCGCAGCCGCCCCGGAATCGTTCGAGCAGGCAATGGCCGAGCTGGCTCAGCTGGTCGGCCAGATGGAAGCCGGACAACTGCCTCTGGAAGCATCGGTCGCGGCCTATGCGCGCGGCTCGGAACTGGTGCGCTACTGCGCCGACCAGCTCGAAAAAGTCGAAGCCCAGGTCAAGGTACTCGAAGGCGACATGCTCAAGCCGTTCGCGGCCGCCAATGGCGGCGAGGGCGACCAATGAGCGCCACCGGGGCTTTCGACGACTGGATGAAAACCGTGCAGGCGCACGTCGAAACGGCGCTGGAGGCCTTCCTGCCGGCGTCCGGCGCGGTGCCGCACAAGCTGCACGAAGCGATGCGCTACACGGCCCTGGGCGGCGGCAAGCGGGTACGCCCGCTGCTGGTGTTCGCGGCCGGCGCACTGACCGGCGCCGACACGCGCGCGCTCGAGCGCGCCGCGGCGGCGGTCGAGATGATCCACGTGTACTCGCTGGTCCACGACGACATGCCATGCATGGACGACGATGAGTTGAGGCGCGGCAAGCCGACCGTGCACGTGGCGTACGACGAAGCCACCGCGCTGCTGGTTGGCGACGCGCTGCAGGCGCAAGCGTTCAGCGTGCTGGCCGAAGGCGGCAGCGTGCCTGCCGCGCGCCAGCTCGCCATGGTGCGCCTGCTCGCGCAGGCAGCAGGGTCAGGCGGCATGTGCGGCGGGCAGGCGATTGACCTCGACAGCGTCGGCATGAGCCTGACGCTTGACCAGCTGGAGCGGATGCACCAGCTGAAAACCGGTGCGCTGCTGCGCGCCGCGGTGGTGCTGGGCGCGCTGGCGGGCAAGGACCTGTCGGCGCAGGAGCTGGCCGCCCTCGACGCGTATTCAAGCGCGATCGGGCTGGCGTTCCAGGTGGTCGACGACGTACTTGACGCCACCGCCGATTCGGCCACGCTGGGCAAGACCGCGGGCAAGGACGCGGCGTCCAACAAGCCCACCTATGTATCGATTTTGGGCCTGGAGCCATCCAGGATCCTGGCGGAGAAACTGCGGAACGACGCGCACCAGGCGCTCGAACCGTTTGGAGAACAAGCACGCAGGCTGCGCGACATCGCCGACCTGATCGTGCAGCGGAAAGCGTAAATGAAACTGCTAGAGACAATCAACAGCCCGGCCGACCTGCGCACGCTGGGGCGCACCCAACTGACCCCGCTGGCGCACGAACTGCGCCACTTCCTGCTCGACTCGGTATCGAAGACGGGCGGACATTTGTCGTCCAATCTCGGCACGGTCGAGCTGACGATCGCGCTGCACTACGTGTTCAACACGCCGTACGACCGCATCGTGTGGGACGTCGGCCACCAGACCTACTCGCACAAGATCCTCACCGGCCGCCGCGACCAGATGCACACGCTGCGCCAGTTCGGCGGCGTCTCCGGGTTCCCGCGCCGCGTCGAAAGCGAATACGACACCTTCGGCACCGCCCACTCGTCGACCTCGATCTCGGCCGCGCTGGGAATGGCGCAAGCGGCCAAGATCAAGGGCGAGCACCGCCACGCGATCGCCGTGATCGGCGACGGCTCGATGACCGCCGGCATGGCGTTCGAAGCGCTGAATAACGCCGGCGTACAGGAAGATATCAACCTGCTGGTGGTCCTGAACGACAACGACATGTCGATCTCGCCGCCGGTTGGCGCGCTCAATCGCTACCTGGCGCGCCTGATGTCGGGGCAGTTCTACGCCGCCGCCAAGACGGTCGGCAAAACCGTGCTGCCCGGCCCGGTGCTGGAACTGGCCAAGCGCTTTGAAGAGCACGCGAAAGGCATGGTGGTCCCGGCCACGATGTTCGAGGAATTCGGCTTCAACTACATCGGCCCGATCGATGGTCACGACCTCGAATCGCTGATACCGACGCTGGAAAACATCAAGAAGCTCAAGGGCCCGCAGTTCCTTCACGTCGTGACCAAGAAGGGCCAGGGCTACAAGCTGGCCGAAGCCGAGCCGATTCTTTATCACGGCACCGGCAAGTTCAATCCGACCGAAGGCATCATGCCGGCGAAGGCCGGCAAGATCACCTACACCGAAGTGTTCGGCAACTGGCTGTGCGACATGGCGGCCGCCGACAAGCGCCTGGTCGGCATCACGCCGGCGATGCGCGAAGGTTCGGGCATGGTGCGCTTCGAGGCGCAGTATCCGGACCGCTACTTCGACGTCGGCATCGCCGAGCAGCACTCGGTGACGTTTGGCGCTGGCCTGGCGACCGAAGGGCTGAAGCCGGTGGTCGCGATCTACTCGACCTTCCTGCAGCGCGCGTACGACCAGCTGATCCACGACGTCGCGCTGCAAAACCTCGACGTCACGTTCGCGCTTGACCGCGCTGGCCTGGTTGGCGCCGATGGAGCCACGCACGCCGGCAACTACGACATCTCGTACCTGCGCTGCATCCCGAACATGGTTGTGATGGCCGCCTCGGACGAAAACGAATGCCGCCAGATGCTGACGACGGCGTACCGTTATGAAGGCCCTGCGGCGGTGCGCTACCCGCGCGGCGCCGGCATCGGTGCGGAGATTTCGAAGGAGCTGGCCTCGATCGAGATCGGCAAGGGCGAGATCAAGCGCGAAGGCAAACAGGTTGCGATCCTCGCATTCGGCTCGATGGTTGCGCCGAGCGTGGCAGCCGGTACCGAACTCGGTGCGACGGTTGCCAACATGCGCTTCGTGAAGCCATTGGACGTGGAGCTCGTCAAGCGCCTGGCTGCCGATCACGATTACTTCGTGACGGTGGAAGAGGGCTGCGTGATGGGTGGTGCTGGTGCGGCGGTGGCCGAAGCGATGGCTGCGGAAGGCATCGTCAAGCCGATCCTGATGCTTGGTTTGCCGGACCAGTTCATCGACCATGGCGACCCGGCCGCGCTGCTGGCTGGCGTGGGCCTTGACGCCAAGGGTATCGCCGCCTCGATCCGCCAGCGCTTCGCTGCTGGCGAGCCGCGCCTGGTCGTCAACAATACGTGAGCCGGGGCTTCCTCCTTCGATTCGCTACGCGGTATGCACTAATGATGCTTCCTGGTTTTCGCGGCAGGTGTCTGTATTACCACCCGTTTGCCAAGTAAAGCTAAGTCCGAGCTGTGATACAGGTCCAGGCATTTGAGCAAATTGAATTGGACCGAGGTCGGCTCGTCGCCTCTTAGCGGATTACGATAATCCCGCTGAAGATATCGCGTGATCAGTCCGTCGATCTCGCTTGTCCCCTTCTCGGCATCGTACAGCGTCCATTCGACCAGGGCGCGCGCACTGCTGGCGGCGTCGGCTCCCGACTGCCCCTGCTGGCTCCGTGCGATGCACGCTGCGAAAACCATATCCTTGAAGTTGCTCATGTTCGATCGCTGCGATGC
>DASWSX010000117.1:0-11709 GCA_036402435.1 Telluria sp.
TCCGTACTTCCAGTCCGCCTCCTTCTACGTTGGCTATGGCTGGTACCGCAAGACGTTGACGCTGCCCCGCTTGCTTCCGCAGCGCCAGTTCTCCCTGGAATTCGAAGGTGCTTTCCAGGACGCTGAAATTTACGTCAACGGTGTTGCACTGGCGCGGCACCGCGGCGGCTATACGGGGTTCGCCGTCAACATCACCTCAGCGCTGCGTCGCGGCGCAAACAGCATTGCCGTCCGTGTCAACAACAAGTGGGACCCGACCCTGGCGCCGCGGGCCGGCGAGCACGTGTTCAGTGGCGGCTTGTATCGCGATGTGTGGCTGGTGCAGACGGATGCTGTGCACGTGCCATGGATGGGAACCTATCTGACGACACCAGGCCTGACTGCCGAAAAGGGGCGCGTCGCCCTGGAAACGGAGGTCCGCAACGACGGGCCGCGCGCGCGGCAAGTCGAGGTACTGACCGATCTTTACGACGACAAGGGCCGGAAAGTCGCCAGCTTGCCGCCGGCCCGCGTGCACGTGGACGCAGGGCACACCGTCACCGCCCGTCAACTTTCGGGCTGGATTCCCCGGCCCGGCTTGTGGTCGCCTGAGACCCCCCGGCTCTACCATGCCCGCACGCGCCTGCGCACGGCCGGACGGGTGCGCGATGCCTACAGCACCGAATTCGGGTTCCGCTGGTTCGCCTGGACTGCGGACCGGGGATTTTTCCTCAATGGCCGCCATCGCTATTTCCGCGGTGCCAATGTGCACCAGGACCAGGCTGGCTGGGGCGACGCCGTCACCAATCGCGCGATCGAACGCGACGTGGTCCAGATCAAGGAGGCCGGCTTCGACCTTATCCGTGGATCGCACTATCCACACGATCCACACTTCAGCAAGGCCACCGACCGGCGCGGCGTATTGCTGCTGTCCGAGGCGCCCTTCTGGGGAACGGCCGGCTTCAACAGCCCATGGGGCGCATCGGCCTATCCTCCCGAGCCGGCCCACCGCGCCGCTTTCGATGCCAGCATCAAACAGCAGCTCGGCGAAATGATCCGGATCCACCGCAACCATCCCTCGATCATCGCCTGGAGCATGGGCAACGAAGCGTTCTTCACTGCGCCGGAGACCATGCCGGACGTGCGCCGCCTGCTGAAAGAAATGGTCGACCTGTCGCACCAGCTCGATCCGTCGCGGCCGGCGGCCGTCAGCGGCGTCCAGCGCGGCGATCTGGACCGGCTGGGCGATATCGCCGGCTACAACGGCGATGGCGCCATCCTGTTCCCCAATCCCGGCATACCCAACTTCGTCGCGGAATACGGCTCGACCATCGCCGACCGGCCCGGCGCATACGCCCCGGGCTGGGGCGACCTTGAGCAGACGCCCGGGGCGCAAGCCGGGCAACCCGCTACATGGCGCCAGCCGTGGCGCTCCGGTGAGGCGATCTGGGCCGGATTCGATCACGGCAGCATCGCCGGCCGCCAGTTCGGCTCGATGGGGCTGATCGATTATGCACGGCTGCCCAAGCGGGCCTGGTACTGGTACCGCAACGCCTACCGCGGCATCGCGCCGCCCGTGTGGCCCAAGCCCGGCACCGCCGCCGCGTTGCGCCTGAGCGCCAGCGCCCCTGTCATTGAACGTGCCGACGGAACGGAGGACGTGCAAGTGGTGGTCACCGTGGTTGACGCTGACGGTGCTGCATTGAGCAATAGTCCACCGGTGCGTTTGACGATCGAATCGGGACCGGGCGAGCTTCCCACCGGACGCCAGATTGATTTCGCCCCGGGCGCCGACATCCCGATCCGCGACGGCCAGGCCGCCATTGCCATGCGCAGTTGGCATCGCGGGACCAGCCGCTTGCGCGCTACGTCGCCGGGCCTGCGCGATGCAACACTGGAGATCACGACCCGCCACGGTCCCGCCTTCTTACCCGGCGTATCGGCGCTGGCCGCTGATCGGCCATATCGGCCCAGCGCACCGGATCCGCTGCCGTTCAACCAGGAGCAGATCTTTGGCGGCGACAATCCGACCGGTGCCAGTTCCGCAGCCACTGGACACCAGTCGCGCCTCGCGAACGATGGCGATGCCGGCAGCTATTGGGCCCCGGCGCCAGATGACCCGGAACCATGGCTGCTGGTCGACCTCGAACGGATTGTCACCGTGCACCGGCTTATCATTGGTTTGCGCGCGCCTGGCCGGTACGCAGTGCGGGCCGAGATTGCCGGCGCCGACGGCACATGGGCCATCTTGACCGAGCTGCCGATGGCAGACTACGCCAACTCGAACATCGAACTGCCTACCGAAGCGGCGACGGGCCGCAAAGTGCGGCTGAGCCTCCGCCCTGCGCAGCCAGCCGATGCCGGGGTTGCGGAGCTGCGCGTGGCGGGCAAGCTGAACAACTAGTCGCTGGCCGGTGCCTGCGCGCGGGGGTCGCTTGGGTCCACTTCGCTGACCTTGCCCCCGATAACGCGGCATCGCGCACACTGCAGGCCGGCATCCCGCGCGACTAGCGTTCCCGCGATGCCGCCAAGCGCGCCTTACTTCACTTTGCGTGCAAGGAAATCCCGCATCAGCTTGCCGATTTGCTCCCCCTCTTCTTCAAGCGCGAAGTGGCCGGTATCGAGCAGGTGCAGCTCGGCTTTTGGCAGGTCACGCAAGTAGGGCGTCGCGCCGGCGGCGGGGAAGATCTTGTCGTTCCTACCCCAGGTGATCAGCATCGGCGGCTGGTGTTTGCGGAAGTAGGCTTGCCATTCCGGATAGCGGGCGGGATTGCTGCCGTAGCTGTAGAACAGCTCGAGCTGGATGTCCTTGTTGCCGGGGCGGTCCATGTAGGCCTGGTCCAGGGTCCATACATCGGGGCTGATCCTGGCCGCGTCGCGTGCGCCGTGCGTGTACTGCCATTTGGTCGCGCCAAGTTCGAAGAATGGTTTCAGCTTGGCCGCATTTGCCTCGGATTTATCGGCCCAGTAGACCTTGAATGGCGCCCAGAACTCATTGTCGATGCCTTCGTTGTAGGCATTGCCGTTCTGGACCACGATGGCCGACACGCGTTCGGGATGCGCGGCAGCCAGGCGGAAGCCGACGGGAGCGCCATAGTCCTGCACGTACAGGGCATATTTCGAGGCGCCGACCGCCGTGGTGAACTTGTCGACCACGTTTGCCAGGTTGTCGAAGCTGTAGGCGAATTGATCGACGGCCGGCGCGTCGCTCTGGCCGAAGCCGGGGTAATCGGGCGCGATGACGTGGTAGCGCCCGGCCAACTGTGGAATCAGGTTACGGAACATCTGGGACGAGGTAGGAAAGCCGTGCAGCAGCAGTACCGTCGGGGCGTCTTTCGGCCCGGCTTCGCGATAGAAGATGTTGACGCCATCGACCTTGACGCTGCGGTAGCTGACGTCAGCCGGGGCGGCGGAGGCAGTGGCGCCGGCAAAGGCGAGGAGCACGGATGCTGCGATGCGGGAGGTTTTCATGTTCGCTTCCTTCAAAATTGGTTGGGATGGGATGGATTGTAGGAAGCGGCCCACGGCGCCGGAACCACGCGCAGCGAAACAATCCATTTCGCTGTGCGACGTTCCGCCTGCCCTGGGGGTGCCGCTACAGTGGTGCCACCGACAACCCTCTGGAGAACAATATGAAAGCACTCGTCGCCGCCACCGCCATCGCACTTGCCGGCGCCGCGCAAGCCGCTCCCGTCGCCTATCGCACAGTTGCAGTGGACGGCATCAATATCGCCTACCGTGAAGCCGGCGATGCCAGCAAGCCGACCGTCCTGCTGCTGCATGGCGTGCCCAGCTCCTCCCGCATGTACGACGGACTGCTGCGCAAACTGGGCGACCGCTACCACCTGGTTGCACCCGATTACCCCGGTTTCGGCAACAGCGACGCGCCGGATCCGGCGCAGTTCACCTACACCTTCGACAACCTGGCGAAGGTCATGCACAAGTTCACCGATGCCCTTGGCGCCCAGCGCTACGTGCTGCTGATGCAGGATTACGGCGCCCCGGTCGGCATGCGCATGGCGCTGGCGCGGCCGCAGGCGGTGCGGGCGCTGGTGTTCCAGAACGGGAATGTGTATGAAGAAGGCTTGGGAGCGATGTGGGCCAAGCGCAAGCCGTTCTGGCTGGACCGCGCGGCGCACGAGAAGGAAGTCATCGCTGTGCACCAGTCAGTAGCGGCGACGCGTGCGCGGCACATTGGCAGCGACCCGGCGATCGAAGCTTACGACCCGGATTTGTGGATGGATGAATATGCTTATCTCAATCGCCCTGGCCAGGCGCGCATCCAGGCCGACCTGATGTACGATTACCAGCACAACCTGGCGGCCTATCCCGGTTGGCAGGCCTGGCTGAAACAGCGCCAGTTGCCGACCCTGGTGGTGTGGGGCAAGCATGACCTGGCGTTCACCGTGCCGGGGGCTCAGGCCTTCAAGCGCGACAACCCTGCGGCCGAAGTACATATCCTCGATGGCGGGCACTTCGTCATGGATACGAAACTCGACGAAGTCGCCGCCATCACCGGAACTTTCCTCGGCAAGCTCAATTCAGGTGCGGGTGGCTCCGCAGGTGCTGCGCCAGCAGGTCGATAAACTTGCGCACCTTGGAGGAGCCATATTTGCTCTCGCGGTGGAGGATGTGCACCGGCCACGGCTCCTCCTCGAATTCAGGCAGGATGACCTTCAGCTTGCCCGCTGCCAGTTCATCGGCCATCTGGTAGGACAACAGGCGGCAGATGCCAAGGCCGTCCAGGGCGGCCCGGATCGCAGCGTCGTTGCTGGTGACGGTGAATCGGGGCTTCATGCGTATGGTGGTGGCGCCCGTCCCCTGGCCGAATTTCCATTCGACGCGCGGGGTGACGTTGCTGGCGGCGATGATCGTATGCTGCGCCAGTTCGTCCGGGTGCTGCGGTACGCCGTGGCGGGCCAGGTATTCCGGCGACGCGCACAGCACGCGCCGCATCTGGCCCACGCGCAGCGCCTTCATGCTGGAATCGGGCAAGGGCCCAAGGCGGACCGCGACGTCCATGCCCTCTTCAATCAGGTTGACGACTCGGTCAAGGAAGTAGGCGGTGACGTCGACCTCCGGGTACTGCTTCAGGAACTGCACGATGCAGGGCGTGACGAAGCTCTTGCCGAACAGGACCGAGGCGGTGACCGTCAAGTTTCCTTTGGGCGTCGAGTTGACGCCCGCCGCGGCGTCGTTGGCTTCCTCGATGCTGGTGAGGATATTGCGGCAATCATCCAGGTAGCGCTGGCCTGCTTCGGTCAGACGGACGTTGCGGGTGGTGCGTTGCAGCAGTTGCGCACCCAGTTTTTCTTCCAGCGCCGAGATCGCGCGTGTGATTGCCGCCGGCGACATATTCAGGCTGCGCGAAGCCCCCGCAAAGCTTTCCTGTTCGCCCACGGCGACGAACACCGTCATCAAGTGCATTTGATCCATTCGAATCCTCCTCGCAGGATCGTACACTTGATGGGGGCCGGGTGGGACAATTTGTCCCTATGTAGGGAAATCGCTTTCAAGTAGTATGCGTCTGCCAGTCGAAGAAGTCAGCGTCAAGTAACAGCCAGGAAATACTCAAATGATGGAATGGATCCCTATAGTCTTAGTTGCGTTCAAGGTTCTCGTGCTCGGCACGGGCATGTTCTTCGCCATCAAGTGGCATTACGATCAAGGGGCGAAGGAGCAGACGAAGGCGATGGAGAGGCGCGCGCTGCTACGTGCGGGCGGCAAGGTCGCCGCAGGCTTCGCGCTCTCGCTCACAGCCCTGGGGCTCGTCACCGTCGCATGTAGCAGGATGCTCGGCCTGGAGTTGACCCTCCCATAATGCGGCAGCAATAGGTCTTACGGGGATGCCGACTCAGACCCGCCATGCGGCACGCCCCGATCAGGCGATCCCTCCGACGACTCGCGCTTGATCAGGGTATACGGCAGCAATTTGTGCTGCACCCCGGCGACCTCGCCCGCGCGCCGGTTGCGGATCAACTCCACCATCAAATCCACCGCGGCCCGTGCCATATCACCGATAGGCTGGCGGATGGTGGTCAACTCCGGCCAGACCGTGGTGGCGACCGGCGTATCGTCGAAACCGCAAATGGTAATGTCCTGCGGCACATCCAGGTGCATGCCGTGCGCCACCGCGACGGCGGCCGCCGCCATATCATCATTGGCGGCAAAGATCGCGCTGGGCCGGGATTTCTTACTCAGAAGCAGGCGCGCCGCCTCCAAGCCGGAACGGTAAGTGAACAGGCCCGGCGCCACCCGCGCAGGCGCGACGGGCAGGCCGGCTTCTTCCATCGCATCCAGATAGGCCTGGTAGCGCAACTGCGCCGGGGTGTGCTTCGGGTCGCCCTGAATGAAGGCAATGTCCTTGTGACCCAATGACATCAGGTAACGCATCATCTCGCGCGCACCGGCATAGTCGTCGATACGCACGGCCGACGTGGTGGGCGAAGGCCGGCCGGTTGCAATCGCCACGGTCGGAATGCCGATCTGGTCGAGCTGTTTCAATACGGTTTTCGCGTCGCACAAGGGAGGCGGGACCAGGATCCCGTCCGCTCCGTTGGCAATCAGGCGGGCGACGGCGGCGCGCTGTCCGCGCATATCGTCGCAATGTTCCAGGATCAACTGGCTGCCGGTCTGGCTGCAGCGGTCCATCGCGCCCACCAAGAAGGCGCTAAGGTAGGCCGCACTGGGGTTGCTGTACAACAGGCCGATGCCCATGGTGCCGACGCGCGCCGCGCGCGCAGCCGTGTTGACCTGGTAATTCAGGGACTCCACGGCGGCCGTCACCTTGGCACGCGTCACGTCCGACACGTGCGCATTGCCATTCATCACGCGCGACACGGTCATGGCCGATACGCCCGCGAGCTTGGCCACGTCATAAATCGTTGCGCTGCTTTGAGCGCGTTCGGGTTTCCTCGTCACCGGTAGCATGTCCCTTGCTGGCCGCCGCCGTTGTTACGATTGCGCGGCTGGTTTTCTGTCGGCGGCTCGTATTATAGCCGACCATTGTTTTTTCTACACTGGCGTTGCCGCGCCCGTACCCACGGCGGCGACAACGCCTCGGCCTCAGTCCTAGGGCCCGTCGCAGGGCAGCTGGTCCAGGTCGTCCAGCGTCCAGTTGTCGCGCCAGCGTACGACCGGTTTGTCGCCCTCCCATTCGACGGGCAACCATACGTAGCGGCCATCGATGGCGTCCTTCGGACGCCATACGTCGAACATCAGGATATGCCGCGTACAACCATTGCGGCGCAGGGTCAGCGCATAGGTCGATTGCCCGCCGAACGTGACCCGCTGCTGTTCCGGCGTGCCGCGCACGGGATTGCCCAGCGGCGTCCACGGTCCCAAAGGGTTCGGTGCAACGTACGACTTGGCAGCGTTCGGCTTCCAGCCGGACAAGCCTGACGTCACGAGATAGTACATGCCGCCATGCTTGAACATGGCGGGAGCCTCGTCGTCGCCGTTCGGCAGCACGCGCGCATATTGCCCGCTGCTGCCAAGGTAATCGCCGCTCAGGCGCGACACGTGCATCGTATGATTTTCCTCGGACGCGTAAATGTTGTATGCCGTGCCGTCTTGATCCACGAACAGCGTCATGTCGCGCGCCATCTGGCCGCCGGCGTGGTCGCGCGCAAGGAATGACGTGGCGGGATCCTTGTCTTCCGGCCTGACATCGACCGGCCAGGTGCCGGCGTCCGGCCGGAACGAGCCCTGATAGACGTACGGCCCCGTCACCTTGTCGGCCAGCGCCACACCCGCGCGCGCCGCATCGTAGCGCTTGCCCTTGAGCTCGAGGTGGAACCACATCACGAACTTGCCCGTCTTCGGATTGCGGATCACCTTCGGCCGTTCAATGATCGATTCCTTCTCGATGTCGCTGCCCGGTACCTCGCTGACAGCGAGTGCAATGCCTTCATCATGCCAGTCGGTGAGATTACGCGAACTGTAGGCGTGCACCCCGACCTGCGCCTTGTTGCCGGCTTCGCCCGCGACCTTGTGCTCGCCGAACCAGTAATACACGCCCTGGTGCTCGAGGATGCCACCGCCGTGCGCGTTGATGTGCACCCCCTTGTCGTCGGGCCACAGCGCGCCGGGACGGAACGTGGCGTCCGCCCGCGCCTGGAACGCGCAAGCCAGCAGGGCTGTCGCCAGCACTGCCTTCGCCTTGATCTTCATCTCGTCCCCCTCATTCCGCCCTAAAAAGGGTCCTTCACGGCATAACGGTAACGGGGCAGCCCCTTCCGCGCCTTCAGCGTTCAACGCGCAGCGCTGACCCGCGGGTCAGGCACTGCTTCTAAACCGACAAAGCAGTACCTGACCCGCAGGGTCAGGTACTGGTCTGCTGCTACCGCAGGGCCAAAGCATATTTGCCGGATCCGCGATGAACCCAAAAAAGACGCGGCCGGCCGCGGATGCGGACGGCCACGCCAGTGCTAGCCCTGGTCAGAACTTGTAGCGCAGGCCGGCGCTGAACACGCGGCCGTTGAGGAAGTGCGAGTACTCCCGGTCAGTTTCGCCGGTTAACACTTCGCCAGTGTAGCGGTTAGGCGCCTGGTTCGTGAGGTTCCTCGCACTGACGGCCAGGGTCAGGTGATCGTCGATCGCGTAGCTGAGCGATGCGTCGAGCAGACCGTAGGACCCGATGTAAGTGCTGAACATCGGAGTGAGTGCGTTATAGCTCCGCGCCTGGGACGAACGCCAGGTGTACACGACGCGGGCCGACAGCTTGTTGTCCTCGTACATGCCGGTGAGGCTGTAGCTGTTCTTGGACGCGAGGAACTGCTGCGTCTTCAGGTAGACCGGCGCCGTCGTGGTACCAATATTGAGCGGGGCGGAAGTATCGACATACGTATAGGACCCCGCTACACCGAAGTTCTTCAGCCAGCCATCCTTGTCGTTGAAGAACCACTGCCCGGACAATTCCACGCCGCGCGCATAGCCCTTCGCGGCATTGACATTCCTCGAGACCAGGTACTGGCCATTCGAGCAGCCATTGCTGCCAGGGTAAGCCGGCGCATTCCCAACCGTCATGCAGTTCGAGAGCGTGCTGAAGAAGCCGTCGATATCCTTGTTGAACAAGGCGAGCGCCACATAGTTCGTCGGGCTGAAATAGCGCTCGAGCGAGAGGTCGTAGCTGTCGGCGACCTGCGGGCGCAGATCCGGGTTGCCCATGTTGCCGGTGCCATCCGCCCTGACCGAGACGTTCGGATTCAAGGCACCGAGTTCAGGACGGGTCATGCCGCGGCCGTAGCCGAAGCGGGCTATGAAGTCTTGCGCGATGTCGTAGGTGGCGTTGAGCGACGGCAGGACATTCGTGTAGGTCGTCGTCTTCGCACTGTCGACCACAGGGGACGACGGTTTGGTCGCGTCGGAGAGGACGCGCGCGGTCGCCTGGGACTTGGTGCGGACGACGCGCACGCCGACGTTACCCTTGAGACGCTCGTCGAGCGCCGAGAAGTCGGTGGAGACGTAGCCGGCCATCGTCTTCTCGTCGAGCAAACGACGATTCAGCTGGTTTTCGGGGTAGCTGCCCTCGGGCACGATACCCGATTGCGGGAATTGCCCGGCAACCTGGTTGCCCAGCAGCGCGTCCGGCTGATACACGACATAGCCGCCCGCATAGCCGTTCTTGCCGTCCAGGAGGTTCATCGGCGCCTGCTCCAGGACGCCCGCCTTGGTCGCTGCGGAAATCGCGTTCGAGTAATCGGCGGCGAGCGGCTTGCCGTCCGTCGTCAACCACTTGCCCCCGTTGTAGGGAGATCTGTCAAAGAACCGGCTGGTCTGATGCGCAAAGCGCGTGCCGAACTTTAACTTGCTGAAGAAGCCGTCCTCGAACGTATAGGCGCCGCTGAGCGCGGTCGCGGCCCCATTGTCGTCGTATTCATGGTAGGCATCGCCGCTGTATGTCTGGAAGACGAAGTTGGCGGGATCGGCGAAATTGCTGCCGCTAAATTTTGTGTAGTGGCCGTCCTTCCAGTTTTCGCTGACGCGGGAAATATCCCAGAATTTACCAGGTGCGTTGACCATCTGGACACGGCGGTTATCCTTGGTGCGGTCCGCCTTGATGTAGGAGACATCGCCCTTGAGCGACAGTGCGAAGGTCGGGCTCCATTCGACGCCCGCGGCACCGATCCAGGTGGTGTACGGGCTGTGCTCATCGCCGCCCCAGGTACCGATCTGCTGGTTCAGGAAAGTACCGCCCCCAACACGTTGGGTGGTCAGGACGTCGTCGCTGCCGCCATTGAAGTTGCGGTTGACCATGCTCTCGGTGATGTTGAACGGCGCAAGCGTCAGGTTCTGGACGTTGCCTGCATAGTTGCTGTTCACGCGGATGAAACGATAATTCTGGTGATACAGGTAATGGGTGTAGTTGCCTTCGGCGTAGAAGCGCAAGGTATTGCTGACGCGATAATCGGCCGCGAGGTTCAAGCCTTTGCGCTCGCGCATGATGGTTTCTTCAGCGGGCCAGGTACCCGTACCGTTGAAGGAGATGATATCGGCAGCCTGCGCGGGTGTCAGCGCGGCCGTGTTCGGCATTTGGGCACCAACGGTGGCCGAGGTCGGCTGCAGCGCGACGGGTGCCAGGTAAGTGATGTCGCTGCGGCCGACATATTTCGACATCGGCTGCGCCGGGTTGTTGCCCGTGTTCGCGGCCGCCAGGCTCGCGTATTCGGCGCTATCGCCACGGACCTTGCGCCTGTAGTCCGGACCAGTTCCTGCGCCGGTACTGTCGGAACGGCCGGTGGTCTTCTGGTATGCGACCGCGGCCATCACGCCGATGCGCGAACCGCCGCCGAGATCGAAGCGGTTGGCGAGCAGTCCGAACAGTTCAGGATCTTTCTTCCGGGCGAGATCGTTGTAGTTCATATTGCCGTTCAGCGCGGCGGTGAAACCCTTGAAATCACTCGGATTGCGGGTGCGCACGTTGACCAGGCCGCCGATGCCGCCTTCGATGTGTTCGGCGGACGGGTTTTTGTAGACGTCGACGCCGGCGACCATGGCCGGAATCGCGTCTTCGATGCTGAACTCGCGGGAGCCGGCGGTGAAATAGGCGCGTCCGTTCACTTGCGACGACGTCTGGCCCGACAGGCCGCGAATGGTCAGGCCGGAGCCGTTGCCGGACGGCGAAGCGCCTTCGCCGCCGTAGCGGTAACCCTGCACGCCAGGCAGGCGTGTGAGCGTTTCCGCGACGTTAGCGTCGGGCAGCTTGCCGATGTCTTCGGCAGTGATGGAGTCGACGACTTCCATCGTGTTCTTCTTGATCGACACGGCCGATTGCGCACTGGCGCGGATGCCGGTCACAAAGATCACATTTTCTCCCCCCTGGACCTGGGCCAGCGCGCAAGGCGCCACCATCAGGCTCTGCCCTACCGCCAGGGCCAGCGCGGCGACCTGGGCGGAAGTTCTTGCTTTCGAGTTCATACAGCTATCTCCGTTATATTTATCAAATGGATGACAAGCGCTATCGCGGCAGCTTTCCCGTATCGTTACCTGCTTGGCAGCTGGGGGAAGCCGAAACGTTATCGATAACAACCCCATGGTAGCAGGCGTTTTTCAATGCAACAAATAAAAAGCTATTCCAATTTTGCATTTAACTATGCAATTGAGATCGATAACACCTAAAAGCAACAAAGCGGCCGCCAAAGTGACCGCTTGTGCTCCGCTTACTGGCCCGGTGCCCCGACTTGCGCCGGCTCCAACCGCACCTGCTCGATGGTGCCGCCGGGGCCGTAT